>NZ_WXWS01000524.1:8761-25961 GCF_009904715.1 Vibrio sp. V42_P2S4T144
TCATGATTACACCGAAAACATACAAGCCCCGTTCTGGGGCTTTTTTGTATCTGCAATTTCTATCAGCCGTGAAAACACTCGATCTAAATAAAACTATACGAATAGGAGTGTCTATCGATGGCAAAAATCGAATTTCCAGAAGGAGTGATGATTAGTAACGTTTCTATCACTCACGAAATCCCAACATTACAAACTGAGTCATTAAATTTGACTAGTCGAGGTCGTACACGTGGTATTCATCGAATCAAAGGTTCATTCGATGTTCACATCACCGATTTCGCAGCACAGCAAGCATGGACTGCTTTCATACTTAAACTACAAGGTCGCTTTAATTCATTTGAGCTTGATCTACCGCGACATTTCAAATCTGAAGAACGTAACCCACAACTGACACTAGCTGCGGGAATCGGTGCAAGTACATTAACGGTTAGTGGTGGTAGCTACGTCACAGTCGGGACATGTTTCAATGTTCCAAACGACAACAAAACATACTACATCACTGATATTAACGGCGACCAATTCACTATTTTCCCGAAGCTACGTACAGCCCAGCTAGTAAACACCGAAATCAATATCGAAACGCCAGTGATCAACTGTAGATTCGCAGAAGACAATCAAACGATTACATATTCAGAAAACGGATTTTTGGTTAAGCAAACTATCAACTTTGTCGAGGTGTTCTGATGGACGTTGTACTAGTTAGCATTGACCTTACTGAAACAATCGAAAACGGTGTTGTTCAACGCTTGTGCAGTGCTCCGTTCGATGTCGTTCATAACGGTTATCAATACACAGCCGTCGGTGACTTATTAGGGATCGAAGCGGTGAAAGAATCTGCTGATTTATCAAGTAAAGGTATTGGTCTTCAGTTAAGTGGTATTGATCCAGCTTACAGGCATGAAATCGACAACGCTGCATTCAAAAAAGCACCTGTTGAAATACTTCGCTGTGAACTACCCGATGACGCTGAAGACAATATTATCCCATCACAAAACGCTGTTGTATTTCATCGCGGAACATGTGACACGCCAGTAACCAAAGTTGATTACACCAACGGCACGATGACCATCGAGCTTCAGACTGAATCAGTGTTCGGCTCATTAGTAAAAACACCTGACTTGTGTCGTACCTCTCAAGCATCACACGAATCCCGACACCCAGGTGATGAATTTTTTAAATACGTAGCTTCGTCTGCACAAGAAGAAATTTGGAGAACTTAATGGATAAGTTGAGATTCAAAACAATCTTGGCCACATATCGCAACAAAAAGCGCGTGTGCGGCCAGATAGATTGCAACTTACTAGTGCTCGAACTGTTTGAGCCAGAAATGTTTGAACAGCTTGTCGGGCGATATACAACTACTCGTGGTGGGGCACGCGTCGCGAACAAACTATTTGGCTTCAAATCTATTCGAGACTTTTTAACCACAAACAAGAACTACGAACAGAGAACGTTCAATGAGATTAGTTTCGGAGACATCATCGTAACAGGAATAGATGTGATGGTCTGTGTCGGGACTTATGCGTTTGGGGTGTCTACGAATCATCGCTTCGAAATGATGAAGCTAAGTAATAAAAAGAATCAATTAATTTTTAGGAGAACTTCTTAATGGGTATAGCAGCCGGAACATGGGCTCTAATTGCATCGATTGCATCAGCGGGGGTTTCTCTTTATGTTGCGATGAATACACCTTCGTTCGATAAAGGAAGTGATGTTGGTACATCAATCAATAAGTCAGGTACAAGTGCTACACGAAACCCTGTTTACGGTACTACTTTGACGGGGGCTGTACCTGTTTACAACAACGTTAGAGACCATCATCAAGAGTACCTACTCAACGTTTTTGCATGTGGTATCGGTGTTACTGCGATTAAGCAAGTTTACATTGATGATGTGGAAGTCTTGGGTAGTGGTATCGGCGTAAATGGTTTACGTGAGACTGCAACAGACGGTCATGAACAATTACTTTTCTCAGGCGATCAGCTAAAGAATGGATTTCAGAAACAATGTCATGTGCAATTACGCGCAGGCCTAGATACTGGCGTACCGATGCAACTTGCTATCGATAATAGTGACGGTGAGTGGACTGAAGCGATGCGCGGCGACCGTGTGTGTGCAATGTCTATCAGAAGTAAACGCATTGTTGATGACGAAGGCGTTCGTATTCTAAGTGACCGTTTTAAAGTGAACTTACTTGTTGACGGTTTACCGCTGTACGACCCACGATACATGAATATCGGCGATAAGATGTTTTACAACGACTTACCTAACGTGCCTGATGAGCATCGTCAAACTGGTCGAAACCCTGCGTTAGCAGTGCTTGATTATTTGACTGATGATTATTACGGGATGGGTATCCCGATGCATTACATTGATATTGATAGTTTTTGCCAATCAGCAACATTCTGTGATTACAATAGGTTACATGTCGACGGACAAATCGATAGTTCTTCACCTTATGCTGATAATCTACGTGCAATAGCTGATTCAGCCAATCTGAGTTTGTTTATCGAAGGGGGTTACATTACGTGTCGATTCGAAGACTTGTCGTTACCAGTTCAAGACTTCGACGAAACTAATATTATTAACGGTACGTTCAAAATTACTGAGCAAACGTCGTCGAGTTACGCAAACGTCATCGAAGTCGAGTACAAAAATACTGAATTGAACGATGAGCAAGATATCTTCACTATTCCCGAAGACACTCAAACTGATCCACAAATTCAATCAGACGGTTATATCGAGACTTCGACGATCAGTATGCCGATGACTCGCTACGCTGGTACTCAACGAAACGATTCATTCTCTCCAATGCGCTTCTTAGCCAACCGTGAATTAGCGCGTAATCAATATCAAAAGCAAGTTGAGTTCGACATTGATTTGTACGAAACACCAGTGCGTATTTTCGATGTGATTACTGTAACTGATGACAACCTAGGGTGGGTTGAAAAAGAGTTTCGTGTCACTGCTATAGAAAAGAGTGTCGTAGATGACCGTATCAATATAGGACATATTTCGTGTGTTGAATATGCAGATGAAATCTACTTGGGTACTAAAAACGGTGGCGGTGGTTCGAGTAAACCAAGCAATGTAGCTCTAACACCGCCAACAGGTTTGGCATTTGAACTTTCTGACTATACAACGCATGGCTACGGAACTCTGAGCTGGTCACGTACATGGTTTGAAACTGAAGCTGAGTTTATTGTTGATTACAAACGTTCAAGTGATTCAACGTGGACTCGTTTGGGTCGTACAAAAGATAGTTTCTGGGAGATCGCTCGTCTCTACCCAGATTCGTATGATTTCAGAGTAGCGACACAATCGAATATGTACGGAACGTCTAACTTCATTGTGTTATCTAATCAGGTTATTTCGTCATTAGGAACACTACCGAGTGTAACAGGTGTAACTGCTAAGTTTGACGGTGTTGATTGCGAGTTCTCTTGGGATGACATGATGAATGCTCAGGTAACGGGGTTGTATGCAAACCAGAAACTTGTACGTGAAATCTTCAGTCATTATCGAGTGTCATTGTACAACGTGAGTAACGGCGAGAGCTTGATAGGTACGTTTACTACGTCGAGCAATACATTCGCATGGACTTATGAGCAGAACGTCTCTGCGGGCGCTACACGTAATATCAAAGCACTTGTTGAAATCGTTGCAATTGATGGTTCTTACTCATCAGTTTCGGATGACTCACAAGTTATTGCTAACAACGAACAAATCGCGGTTATTGCATCAACAAACAATTACGGGCGATTAGGTGCGTTGTGGTTCAACTACAGCACAAGTGATGAGTCTGACTGGCAAGGTACAGAAATTCACATATCTAAAACATCGGGATTTAACCCGAGTGTATCAACTCTTGCTGCTGTTCTTGGCAAACAAGCATCTTGGGTTTGGAACTTCCCTGAGAACACAGCAGACCAAGAAGTTCGTTATGTTCGTTTGGGTCATTTCGATAGTTTTGGTCGTGACGGTATTAACTACACTGCTGAAGAAGCATTGCACAATTCACACATCGATAATGATGCAACGCCTTTTGATGATACCGATTTACAGAATCAAATTGCAGCAAATGATGCAGTACTTGCGGCACATGAAGCTGAGTTAGGACAGCATGATGCACGTATGGATGGTCATGACAGTACATTAGCAAGTCACAACTTGCGTATGAATGACCATGATACGACTCTTGCTGCACATGAGACGACCATGAACAATTTGCAGTCTGATCTAGATGCAGCAGAACAAGCATTCAGCGAGCAGATACCTAATGTTTCAAATGAACTAAGTCAGCTACGCAATGCAGCTAACGCACCAACTTTACCGAGTGGAACGCCGATTGATACACGTATCAACATCGTAGCTTCGCCTGATAAGACTGCAACAGCCGCTTGGGGCTTGTTTGCTAGTAATACTGGCAAATCGCAGTTTATTGTTGCAGCAGATGAGTTCATTGTTGCTGGTGGTAATAATGGCAATGCAGCAAACGATGATGTTGCTTTCTATTTCTCGAATGGTCAGTTGTTAATTAACAATGCGACAATCAAGAACTTAACGGCTTCGAACATCGCAGCAAACGCGATTAACTCAAGTCATATCGCAGCAGGTTCTATCGTTGCTAGTGACATAGCTACAGGTACGATTACATCAACGCAACTTGCCGCAAATAGTGTAACTGCGAGTGAAATCGCAGCAGATGCCGTGACCGCTTCGAAGATTGCTGCGAACGCTATTACATCAAGTCATATTGCAGCAGGTTCGATTATTGCTAGTGATATAGCTACAGGTACTATTACTGCAACACAACTTGCAGCGAATAGTGTCACTGCTTCAGAAATCGCTACAAATGCGGTAACGGCTAATAAAATCGCAGCGGGTTCCATTACAGCAGCTAAAATCAGCTCGAATGCCATTGAAACCAATCACTTATCAACGGGAGCTATTACAGCAGCCAAGATTTCATCTGGTGCTATTACTGCAAGTAAAATATCGGCTGATGCAATCAATGGATCACATGTCAGTGCATCTAGCGATGTCGTTGTTGGTTCTGGTCATGACATTGTACGTTTGAATGGCTCTGACTCGACTTGGCGTATAGCTGCGGGTAATGCATCTATGTCGTCTTCTCCGTTTAGAGTCGATAAAGACGGTAAGATGTACGCGACTAATGCTGTTGTTTCTGGCTCGGTAACGGCAACGAGCGGTCGTATCAGCGGTTCTTTGTATGTCGGCACTGGAAACAACTCTAGTGATTACACTGTTTGGTACGGAAACAAGCATCCGAATACCAACGGCGAGTCATTCAGAATGGTCAGTGATGGTAAGTATCGTCTTCGTCAATGGTATAACGGACGAACTATTTGGTATCAGAACGATGGTTCAAGTTACTTCTTAGATGTAAACCCAGCCGCAAACACTGCGAAGTTCTACGGAACAGTACAAGCAGAAAAAATTGTCGGCGATATCGTCTCTGCAACAGCTAAAGACATGAATTACCGCAGCAGTAATGCGTCTGTGTCGAGATATTCATGGTTGAATGTTACGCAAGTAACAATAAGTAACTCAAGACCTTATGATCGAACATTGATTATTGAACCGATGAACATCGATTCTATCTTTGTCACGATCTACTCGAATTCAGGTGGACAGTACGATGCTATCTATCGTCTGGTTGATGAAAACGGAACCGTTTTCTTCGAAAGTCGAATAGATAATAAGTTTTTCACTGGTAGCACACCACCTTATAAAGCAAGTCCGTCAGTTAGAAGAGTATTTGCTAGTATCCCTGCATATACTCCAGCGGGTGTACTGTACCTTCAGTTTAGGTGTACGTCGCGAGATACATTATCAACGTATATTGATTACGACGGTGACAGAAGACTTAATCATAAACTGACTGCTCAGTTGTTCCAAAACAGTAATGAAATCCACTAATTGAAAGACTCCTTCGGGAGTCTTTTTTGTTTCTTCTAAATAAACGTATCAGAGGAGAAACAAGCAAATGGCAAAGATTACTGAACATATCACCGAAACTCGTGGTGATACTATTTTTAGTCCAACGTGGTTCATTCTTGTCGAAGATTTACCGCCAAATGTAACTTATCAAGAAATCGTAACTGGTATTGCTAATGGCACATATACGCCAGTTGACCTAACAGCATACGAAATTAAAGGACAGGTTCGAGCAACACCACAAGGTACGGTCGTTCTTGACTTACCGCTAGTCGTTACAGACGGCTACAAGCTTTCATTCACGATCCCCGCTGAAATCACCGCAGCATTTACAAACGAAAATCAAAGCTACGGCTACGACATTCAGTTCAAAACAATTGCGGACGGCACAGTAAAAACTTGGATCGCTGGAAAACTAACAATCACAACTGATTACACATACACAGAATAAGGGGGCGACATGCCATCATTTGTCAGTGTGAAGTCTCCGAACTTCGGTTCAGTGGCTCAGATCAACAAAGAAGAAATTACAAACGTTTACAAGCTCGATAATGCTGATATTCAAAGTTACTACAACGAGCAATCGCGAGAATATCGCGACAAAGCACATCAATGGGCTGAAGAGTCAGAAAACGTTGAAGTTCAACCAAACGAATATTCAGCGAAGCATTACAGCTTGAAATCACGTCAAGCAGCGAATGATGCGTCATTTGCACAAACTAAAGCAGAACAAGCACAAGCATTGTCAGAAAGCGCAGAAGAAGCGGCAGCACTGAGTGAAGTTAATGCATCAACGAGTGAAGCCAATGCCAAATCTAGCGAAACAAGTGCAGCAGAATCTGCTTCAGCAGCGTCACTAAGTGAATCTAATTCAAAAGTTAGCGAACTTGCTGCTAAGGATAGTGAAAATGCTTCAGCCACTAGTGAAGCCAATGCTAAAGCTAGTGAGTCAGCAGCAGCTACAAGCGAAACAAATGCCAAAGCTAGTGAACTTGCTTCTAAGAACTCAGAAAGCGCAAGCCGTACGTCTGAACTAAATGCATCACAAAGTGCGACAGCAGCAGCTACAAGCGAAACAAATGCTAAAACAAGTGAACTTGCTGCAAAGTCATCTGCGACTAATGCCGATACGTCTGCATCTGAAGCGAGAGCTGATGCTATTAGAGCAGAAATCGCTGCGGACGCAGCCGCTAGTGCTTTATCACCTAAAGGGGATTGGGATGCCTCGACAGGTCTATTTCCATCGCCAACAATGTCACCAGAGCGTGCAGATTTTTATCAAATTTCTGTAGCGGGAACGATGAGTAACTCGAACGCAGCGCAGCCTGATATCTCAGTCGAAGTTGGTGATCAATTGTATTGGAATCTTGAGAAAGACATCTGGTACAAAATTGATAACACCGATTTGGTTCGCACAGTAGACGGAATGCAGGGTGATGTCGTAATCGACAAATATACAAAAGCAGAAGTCAATGCAATTGAATCGGGATTACAGAATCAAATTGACACAATCACCCCAACATCTATCGGTGCTTTACCTGTAAACGGTACTGCGAACAAAGCTGATAAATGGACTAATGCTCGCAAAATCACTCTAAACGGCGACGCGAGTGGTATGGTGTCGATTGATGGTAGTTCAGACGTTACTTTGAATGTCACTGTAGCGAATGATTCACACACTCATGATGACCGCTATTACACAGAAAATGAAGTAGATGCTATCGAGAGCGTATTGCAAAGCCAGATCGATAACCGTATTGATAAAGATGTTGGTTCACTTTCTGAATCCGAAGTAGACGCCTTATTTTCAGCAGGTAAGATCGAGATTGATCGTACTGACTCAAATATTTCAGGTATTGCAGGCACACGTTCACTGATCCACTTACCGAATGGTCAAGGTGGGTTTCAGTTAGCAGCTCGTAGTATTGGTTCAGAGATCCATGTGCGTTCTGCGAATGCAGGGGATGGGACTATTGGCCCATGGGAACGAATCTATACGACAGGGTATAGACCTTCACCGTCTGATATTGGTGCTTTGCCTTCTGGTGGTACGGCAGTAGCTGCTGATAAATGGGCTACACCTCGAACCATAACAGTAGATGGTGATGTAACTGGTTCAGTTGCTATTGATGGCTCATCTGATGAAACAATTACTACAGAAGTAAACCCATACATCGTATGGAAGGTAGGCACAGTTGATATTACTGATGATGATGTACGTAGCGTTTACTTCATTTTAGATGATTACGATGGAAACGGTTTTTCCGGTAAATTAATTAGTCATCGCAGAACGGGCAACACTTGTTCATTTAACTTTGATGTACATGCGATCAAGCAAACTACAGCAGGGGATAATGGTTCATATCATGCTACGGGTACTATCGCTCAAGATAGTCTTGAAGTTTCTATTGTACGTGTGATGTATGAAGGTGTTGAGAAGTTGGCATTGAAATTTGCTGATGTTCCTCGGTTCCATAAACCAGCACGTTTCTCTTTCTTCAATGCAGCATCTGGAGCAGAAAGCCATGATGTTATTTGTGTCACTGATGACAAGATTACGTCAGAATCAGCAGTAGTTGTATCCCAGAGTTCATTTAAGAAAACCTATGGTGTTAACAATACCTACTTGTCTGGTTCACTGACTGTAACGGAAGGTATTACATCTAAGGAAATCAAACATCCAGATAACCCGAGTGAACATGGTACTTACCTATATTCATCGGGATATACCTTTGTTACAGCTAATGAAGGCAATATTGAGTTGCGTCCCAAAGGTCTAACGGATTCTTCAAAACGTTGGACTATAGATAGTAGTGGTAGAGTAGTTCAATACCATAATGGCGGTTCTGCTTTTAAATTCCGTGATGGAGTAAATTCAGGTACTGGTACATCTTCTTTTATGGAATGGGAACACGATGATGGTGTTCGTCGTGGTTACTTGGGTTACGGTACAGCTAGCAACAACCACATGACATGGAGTAATAACGAAGGTTCTAATGCTATTACTCTTGCAGATAGTGGACGTATTACTTTTAATCCTGGTTCAGATGATGCAGTAGATATGGAAAATGCTGCTCTGTACTATGGACGCAGTTACTGTAATTCTGCTGTTGGTGGTTCATGGGGACATGGTTCATATGCTGCTACTGCTTTACTGAATACAAACTCAGGTTTGGCCTACAGTGTATTCAAGATGGGTGCTGATGGCCCTAAGATGCAAGCATTAGGTGAAGGTGGTAGTACTGTTCGTTTGTACCCAGAAGGCGGTAGTTCAAACTTTATAGCGTGGCAACCGCATAACATGACCCATTACTATACTGGTAATACTAGTATGAGTTGGGATATGCAGGCGCAAGCTAACAATGTAAATACATCTCTTAGGTTACGAGAATCTAATGGCGTACATGGTACTGAGTTTGGTTACGCAGGCGCATCTAGTACTAATGAGTTTTTTCTTAACATGCGTGAAAATAGCGTAGATAAACGTGCATTTAGTATCTATCGTGACCGTAGTCGTGCAATCTTCAATACTAACCGTTTGGATGTTGAATCTAGTGGTGCTGAGAAGATGCTTCTGTACCGTTCAGACGGTGATGCTAACGTAAACATCCGTTACTCAAGTAACTCAGGTACTGATGTATGGGCAGGTAAGACTACAGATAACTTTGCTATTGGTAATGCTTCTGACCTATCTTCATCAAGTAACCAATGGATGATTATTGGTGCACCAGCCGCTACGTTCCGAGTACCTGTTGTACTAGATGGGGGTTCGCCTTCAGGCAGTCATGCTATTCGTCGTGATTGGGCTGAAGATAACTTGTTCCGTCGTAGTGTACAAAGTGTTACTTCACAGGATTGGAATACTTTATATAAATCTGGACACTCTTCTGTTAACGGTACCTCTGGTTCTAATCGACCAGCTACGACATTAGTAGGCGGTTCATACTCATATGGTTGTCTGTTAGCCATGTCGCATACTAATACGAACAGTGGTGTGAAGACTCAGCTTTACTTCCCACACAACCAGAGTTCACCAGACGCATCATCACGTCTACCAGTGTACCGTACAGGTTATACCGGTGATTACGGTAACTGGCGTAATCTGTTAACGCTGCAATATGCTGATAACCGATACACTCAGACCTCTTCTGATGAACGTTTGAAGACTGACATTGAAGAAGTAAAAGGTGCGTTGGACTTAGTGAACCAAATTGGTTCTTACTCATACATCAAAGAAAATGCTGAGATTACTCAGATGATCGATGAAGATGGTGAGTATACAGGTTCAGAAGAACACTATCGTTTTGAGATGGGTTTCATTGCTCAAGAAGTTGAGAAAGTGCTACCTCATCTTGTGAAGGAAGATGCTCGTGGTTACAAAGCTATTAAGTCTGATGACAACACCTTGCTTGCGGTAGCTTACCAAGCTATACGCGAAGTTTCACTTGAGAACCAAGAACTGAAAGAACGTCTAGCAGCTATCGAAGCTAAGTTAGAACTTTAATGACAAAGCTCCTTCGGGAGCTTTTTTGTTATTAATGATCGCGACCTTTTTTGTTTCTAAATAATAGATACAACTAAGAGGTTAAGATATGCATCACTATTCAATCAAGATGTGCCGCGGCGATACCTTTCAGAGTGATTATTTCAAAATCTACGACGATTCAATCCCTGATACGCTTTCCGTTCAAGAGTTAGACGAAGCGGTCGCTAATGGCACTTACAAAATCATCAATGTCTCAGACTTAACGATAACCGGCATGGCTCGTAGTGGCTATGACGGACTAAAGATATTCGACTTAGATATCATCAAAGAGTCAGACCGATTTTACTTCGAAATTACCCCGACAAAAACAACTCCACTCAACGGCGGCTCACAAACACTTGTATACGACATTCAAGTAAAAGACGCAGATGGAATTGTCACTACGCTGATCAACGGAACGATTACAGTAATGCCAGACGCAACTACTGAACACGTTTTATAAGGGGGCGATATGTATGTAGTACGAATTCCTAGAAAACGTTTGTCAGTTACCAGAACAAAACGGCCACGTCTAAGTGTGGTAAGGGGGAAAAATGTCATTTAAGACAGAATGGTTAGCGTGGCTAATCCCTCTCGCAGTTGGTTACGGGGTTTTGCAACAACAAGTTACTGAAGGGGCCGAAGTTCAGAAGAGGCTCGATGTCAAAGTCGAAGCAATAACGACAATACAACAAAACCAACAAGTTGATTTAACTCGCATTAAATCAAACGTTGATCAACACGATAAAGAAATCGAGTCGATGCGTCCGATCTATATCGATTTGCAGAAAACGCTAGCGAGCTTAGATAAAACACTAGCTCGACAGCAAGTAAAGATGTCAACCATCGAAGATGACATCAAAGAAATCAAACAAGCAATAGTGAGAGACTAATGGCAATCAATCTTAAAGCGATAGCATCGGCAATGAACATCATCACACCGATTGCTAGTAAATTAAAAACTTGGATTTTCTCTGACGGGAAATTCAATCTGAAAAGGGCAGCAATCTTGCTATTGTCTGCATGTTTAATTGGCGGTTCGGTTCACTACATGGGATATGAGCAAACCGAACAAATCATCGAACTAGTTGATCAAGCGTCTGACATCATCGGTTACGCTGAGTGACAGGCTTTGACCATGACGAAGAATCGTAATCAGGATTGGCAATTGAATCATCATGCTCTTCAATTTCAGTCGATTCTGGTTCTTCGTAATCTTCATTATCAATAATCGGTGACAAATCAGTTGTACTATAAAAAGCATCGCCTGATGGAAGTACAGTCAACGTAATGACATAACCGTTATGTTGATAAAACTTAGCAAACAGCGTTTTCGTATGACGATTTTTCGCTTTCACTTCAACTTCAACTTTTTGAATTAACGAACGAGCAAGCAAGTTAAACGATTGAGGGTTGTCTCTATGTGAGTACAATTCATCGACAGTGACGGTCGCTGCTGGCTTAATCGTCGCTTTCAATTCGTTAATCTGACGTTCGACGATTTGTGATGTACTAATCAACGCAGTGATATCAGTTTGAGTCAATATAGCTTGCTGTAAGCTTTCAAGCTTTGCTTCTAATGCTCGTAGCTGGGACTCTTTTTCGCGATTGTCACTGCTCAACGTCTTTTTAATCTTTAATCGTTTACATGCTGCGACTAGATACTTGTCCATGTCACGATAACCAACAGCGTCGCAGTAAATCCCTTTGCCAGCATTCGTACAACGATAAGCAACGTATTTTTCACCCGTACGCATTTTAGATGTCTGGCGAGACATTGTTGCACCACATTTCGCACAACGAAGCAATCCCTTAAACGGGTTCAAGCCGCTATCTTTCGCAGTCGTCGCTTTCGACTTCGGGTTCATCAACATGAACTCTTCATACGTCAATAGAGCAGGGTAGTAGTTCTCTATCAAATCACTATTGATATACTTTCCGTCTTCGGTCTTCTCGGTAGTCTGCCATGCACCGTAAATCGCGGGATGCGTATATAGCTTTCTAAGAGAAGTCGGTGACCACTTAGCAGCACGTGGTGGCGGGACATTCTCATCGTTCAAATGTTGTGCCATTTTGTTTTCACCGAAACCTTGCTGACGTAGTTCAATGATTCGTTGAATTGTCGGTAGTTTGTCACTGAACACGTATTCTTGCTTTTTTTCATCGAACTTTAGCCAGAATGGGCATACTTTCTTAGTAACACGACCATCTAACCCGTCTTTCTTCTTCGCGATTTTTGAAGCTTTGATACGTTGAGATTTTTGCAATGACTCTTTGTATGCAAGATCAGCAGCAACTGCGACTCTAATGACAATGGACAAGTCATTTAATGAATCACGTTCAAGAAGCATGTTGTCACCTGCAACGTACAACAGCACGCCATGTTGAACTATTTGCGTTATGAGTTGCTGAGTAACAGAGATCCCTTGGCGCGATAAGCGGTCTAGTCGCTCGATAACGATATGTGAACCTTTCTCAATAGAACCGTCTTCAACCATGTCGAGCATCATCTGCAAACCATCACGTTCTTTTTGCTTGAATGCTGAAATACCCATATCGGAGAAAGAGCGATCTTGATATACTCCGCCAACTTTTTCTGAGTAATTGCGTGCGATTTCCAATTGTCTTCTTACGCTATCTCCAGATTCTTGGCGTGACGTGGAGAAGCGAATGTAACTGTAGACCTTCGTTTTATTCATGCTAAATCCCTCAAATTTAAGACATTATACTTGATATGCTATTTACCAACAATATTACTCAACAATTCGGCGCTAAGCCGCTATTCGAAAACATTTCAGTTAAGTTCGGCGAAGGCAATCGCTATGGCTTAATTGGAGCTAACGGTTGTGGTAAATCAACCTTTATGAAGATCCTCAGCGGCGAGCTTGAGCAAACCAGTGGTAACGTAAGCTACGATCCAAACGAGCGCGTTGCAAAACTGAACCAGGACCAGTTCGCTTACGAAGAATTTACTGTAATCGATACCGTTATCATGGGTCATAAAGAGCTATGGGAAGTGAAGAAAGAGCGTGACCGCATCTACTCACTTGCTGAAATGAGCGAAGAAGACGGCATGAAAGTGGCTGACTTAGAAGTTCAGTTTGCTGAAATGGACGGCTACATGGCAGAAGCCAAAGCGGGCGAGCTTCTTCTTGCTGTAGGTATCCCAATGGAGCAACACTTCGGTCTAATGAGTGAAGTAGCACCAGGCTGGAAACTTCGTGTGCTTCTAGCGCAGGTTCTATTCGCAGACCCAGATGTGATGCTTCTTGACGAACCTACCAACAACTTGGACATGGACACAATCCGTTGGTTGGAAGATACGCTAAACGCGCGTAACTGCACAATGATCATCATTTCGCACGACCGTCACTTCCTAAACTCAGTATGTACACACATGGCTGACTTGGACTACGGTGAGCTACGCGTTTACCCTGGTAACTACGACGAGTACATGACGGCGGCTTCTCAAGCTCGCGAACGTCTACTAAACGACAACGCGAAGAAGAAAGCACAAATCGCTGAGCTACAAACGTTCGTTGCACGTTTCTCTGCAAACGCATCGAAAGCAAAACAAGCGACATCTCGTGCGAAGCAAATCGACAAGATCAAACTGGACGAAGTGAAAGCGTCTAGCCGTCAAAACCCATTCATTCGTTTTGAACAGTCTAAAGAGCTGTTCCGTAACGCTCTGATTGTAGAAAACCTGAGCCAAGGTTTTGAAGAGGACTTGTTCTCAGACTTCAATGCAATTTTTGAAGTGGGAGAGCGCGTTGCGATCATCGGTGAAAATGGTGTGGGTAAAACAACACTTCTAAACACGCTTGCTGGTGTACTTGAACCGCGTGCTGGTGAGTTCAAATGGTCTGAAAATGCAAACATCGGTTACTACGCGCAAGACCACGCGCATGACTTTGCAGAAGATATGAATCTAACGGATTGGATGGGTCAATGGCGTCAAGAAGGTGATGACGAGCAAGTCGTTCGTGGTTTCCTTGGTCGTATGCTATTTGGTCAAGATGACATTAAGAAGTCAGTAAAAGTACTGTCTGGTGGTGAGCAAGGTCGTATGCTGCTTGGTAAGCTAATGATGCACAAGCCAAACATGCTGCTAATGGACGAACCAACCAACCACATGGACATGGAATCGATCGAATCTTTGAACACGGCGCTTGAGCAATACAAAGGCACGTTGTTCTTCGTATCTCACGACCGTGTATTCGTAGACTCGCTAGCAACGCGTATTATCGAAATCCGCGATGGCAAGATCACAGACTTCAAAGGCACGTACTCTGAGTTCCTAAAATCTCGTGGCGTTGACGCGTAATTACTCGCAAAGCGTTTAAAAAGCAAAAGCCTCGCTATTTAGCGAGGCTTTTTTGATATTTGGCCTTAATCCTTAAACTGACCGGTTATATACGCATAGATCCCGACCACGCCAAAGGTAATAATCATAGAAAGCATGATACCGCTGGGCGTAAGCAGAAAATTCCACAATTGGTCATTATTCATAGTCCACATCCTCTGTGAATCCGCATTATTGGTTTTAGTTTACACTGAAAAGGTGTTATTGGTTGCCTTTTACATCAAATTCAACCTTGTCGGCTCCTGTAAACACTTGGAAGCGCAAACCTTTCGCACGCGCAATGGTCGTAATACCAAATTGCTTCGCTAGATCTAACCCCATTTGAGTAACGCCAGAGCGAGAAAGCAGAACAGGAATGCCCATTTGAGCCACTTTAATCACCATCTCTGATGTAAGGCGACCAGTTGTGTAGAAAATTTTATCTTCACCTGTTTCTTCTTTGAGCCACATCTCACCTGCAAGTGTATCCACTGCGTTGTGACGGCCGACATCTTCCACAAATGACAACACTTCATTACCTTTGCAAACCGCACAGCCGTGTACTGCGCCCGCTTTTTTGTAGGTGTCGTTGTAATGAGTTAACGCTTCCAGCGCAGAATAAATCTCTGACTGCTTAAGAGAAACTTGAGGCACTTGATAATTTTCAAGCTGCTTCATCACGTTGCCATACATAGTGCCTTGGCCACAACCTGAGGTGACGGTTTTCTTTTTCAGGGCGCCTTCTAAGTGTTCAGTGTTTTCTTTAGTAATCACCGCTGCGGAATGCGTTTCCCAGTCAATAATAACGGATTCAATCGCGGCTGGATCGGACAGGAAGCTTTGGTTTTTTAAATAACCCAGTACTAGTGCTTCTGGACGCGAACCTAGCGTCATGAGCGTGACCACTTCTTTCCAGTTCAGCATGACCGTAAGAGGACGCTCGCAAGCGATTTGCTTCGCGAGCTTTTCGCCGTACTCGTCGTACACATCGACTTCAATGGTTTGCAGGGGATTTTCACTGGTTTTAATAATATTTGGTTTCAGCACAGTCGTGTCCTAGTGATTAAGAGCGTTAGGTTGCTACGCATTTTAGCTTGTCGTGTCCTAGTGATTAAGAGCGTTAGGTTGCTACGCATTTTAGCTTGTTAAGTGGCTAGCAAATCTCATTCCAAAATAGCGGTTCCCACAGAAATTGCGAGGTTTTATGTCAACAATGCATTAAAACTGCGAGTTCGCAGTAATGACACATCAATACATTTGAGTTTCGTCTAGTTTGGTAATTATAGCCTGAGGGAGTATATAGACTAAGTTATATCAGCTTGGCGCGTTTATTGCTTCGAAGACAATAAAAATGGTCGAAAACGGGGCAAAATGTCCTGTGTGTTTTCAGACCAAAAATAGAAAGACTGGGTGAGTTATGTCGGATAAGAAAGATTTCGAAAAAAATTACGAAAAGACTGAGGATACATGGCCAATCGGCGTAGAGCTTGTTGAGCATGAGATCAGTACAGGGATTTGGGTGACAACCCAATGGCAGTTGACAGAATTTGCGCTGAATCCGACGGAAGAGACTCCAGATGTTTGTCTGTTGCAATTACATAAAGACGAGCGTACAGACTACCGCTTTAACTTAAGCTCTCAGCAACCTAAACTCTTTTTAGTGATGGATAACGTCGAGTCTGGTGAAAAACCAGCGATACAGTTACTGACGGCTTCACAATCTGTTGCGGCGCAATATATGGATGGTGATAACCTTGTACTATCTAACGATATGCCGTTAGCCGTTCAGGCTTGGATGGAAGCCTTTATTGGTCGTCACGGTGAGTTGTTAGAAGTAAGACGCAAGAAACGCAAAGGAGCAGGCAGAGCAAATGGCAACTAGTTTTTTAAGCCGTTGGTCGAAACGTAAACTAGAAGAATCTTCCCAACATGCTGAAGAGATCACGCCGATAGCAGAGACGGAACAATCCGAAGATAGTGTCACAGCGCTTTCAAACGCTGACGAAAGCTCAGATGCTTTGAACGTCAATGAGGATAGTCAGGCTCCAGACATTACCGCGAGTGTAGAGACTGAAAAAACCGAAGAAATGTCTGTGGCGCAACTGCTGGTTTCTGAAGCCTCAGAAAGCGTCAAGAAAGCTGCGCTGCGCAAAATGTTCTTGTCCGAAGAATTTAACGTGCGTGACGGCCTAGACGATTACGATGATGATTACAGTAACTTAAAGTCACTTTCTCAAGACGTCGCTGAGACGCTGCGTGATTGGGTTAAAGACAAAGTGGAAGACGAACCAGACGCTGAAACTGCGCAAGGGTCTGAGCTTAACGCTAACGATATCGCATCTGGGGTAGTTGAAGACGCAGAGTCAAAC
>NZ_WXWS01000189.1:0-17115 GCF_009904715.1 Vibrio sp. V42_P2S4T144
ACTCTGTGTAAAGCGCGCCATTCTAAAAGCTATAGGCAGCGCGCTTTTGTTAGCTCACCAACCTTAAAAGAGCCAGTACCAAAGCACGCTAAACGCAGCTCTAATGCCATTTGTTCAAAGTGATCGACGACAGACTGCGTGCTGATCGTCGCAGCTTTTAATACCGCACCAGCTTGCCCAATGAGATTAGCACCCAAATGAATGGCTTTCGCCGCTTCAAGTCCGTTATGAACACCTCCCGAGGCGATCAAGGGTAATGTAGGATGCAGTGCGCGGATTTGAGCCAAACATGTTGCTGTAGGGACACCCCAATCGCGGAAAAGCTCGGCTGCACGCTGCATTTTCGGATTATCTTGGCAATACCCTTCAACCGCACTCCAGCTTGTGCCACCCGCGCCCGCAACGTCAATTGCATCCACACCAGCATCAATTAATCGCTGCGCAACGTGTCCGCTAATACCAAAACCGACTTCTTTGATAATGATAGGAACCTTCACGCGAGATTTAAGCATCTCAATTGCCTGGAAAACACCAACCCAATTGTGGTCGCCATTTTTCTGAAACGCTTCCTGCATTGGATTAACGTGCACAAACAAGGCATCGGCTTGAATCGCCTCAACCGCACGTTGCGCATTATCGAGTTTACCTTTATCGAGCAATTGAGCGGCTCCAAGATTGGAATACAACGGTACTTCTTTCGCCAACTCACGAATGGTTTTACCCAAGCCCGAATGCTGACTTTCTTCTAAGCTAATCCGTTGCGAGCCCACACCCATGGCAATACCTAATTCACTTGCTGCTTCAGCTAAACGACAATTGATCGTTTCTGCGTCTTTTGCTCCGCCAGTCATCGAGCTAATCAAAAACGGTAGCGCTAATTGATGACCAAGAAACTCTGTCGATAAATCGATCGCGTGAAAGTCACATTCTGGCAGCGCACAGTGTTCGAACTCGACAGACTCAAAACCCGCCGTTTTATGCTTCATGCTCATATCATGATGTAAAACAGCATCTAGGTGTAAATCTTTTCGGTTAGTTTGCGGAGCCATAATGTCACCCTAAAGTAAAACAGTCGCGCAGTATTGCGATCCTTATCAGTAACGTCAATGCGAATTTTGTGAATTTGCCGGATTACTTTTCCGAAACGAGTAATGAATCTCGACTGCCCCTGACATTATAAGAAAAGAAACTCGCTTTCCGTTTTCAACAAGCCGGCAAGTTTCTCTTCAAATTGAGATAATCAGCGTACGATACCCATGATGCAAATGGAACACATTGCTCTGTAGTTTACTTTACGCTGTCCGACAGAATTAGCGACACAACAGTGCTTGTCGTCGTTGGTTCAAACTGCTCTGGATCATCACAGAATTGAATTTTTCCTTTTTCTTCTACATGGAACAGCGGTACAACTGAACTACCTTTGTGATGCGCTAAATAATCTTGATACGTGAAGTTATCGCTCAATTTCGTGTGTTTAACCTCTGCACCACGACTTAACATACTGGCTAGCTGGGTATAGCTTACATTGCCGCCCATCAGCAATTTACCATGGTACTCCTGAGCCACGGAGTGCTTCTCGCTGCCATTGCCGTTGGTTTTCACTTTTTGTAAGCAGTGAACTTTATCTTCCCCAAACTCGTCGACGAATTGCATGCAAGCCATAATGTTGAAATGCTGATCGGGCGTTAATGCAACCACTTGACCTATTCCTATCAAGTTCAAGTTGTCGTCCGCGTGACTAGAAATAGGGTTGCCGTAATAGTAATCCAATCCCAACATACGAACCTGACTGATGTACTCCCAGTTTGAGTCAGTCATTAATACGCGACGGTCATAACGCGCTAGCGCCTGCCCTATTTCTCTTGCAACTCGGTTAGCACCAATCAACAAGAAGCCGCGTGGTGCTGGCTCTGCGACGCCCAATGTCAGCGCTATAGGACGTGCCGTCGCACTTTGTAACACGACCGTTCCTATAATCACCATGAAGGTCATAGGGACCAGTAAAATCGCTTCATCAATGCCGTATTCGGTCAATTTGATCGCGAAAAGAGACGAAATCGAAGCAGCAACAATACCGCGCGGTGCAACCCAAGACAAAAACAGCTTATCTTTGAGACGCAAGTTGCTGCGGAAGGTTGAAAGAAAAATCGATAACGGACGCGACACTAACTGCATAAATACAAACAACAATAACGCACCGCTACCTAGCGCAGCAAAATCATCCAGACTGATTCGAGCCGCAAGGAAGATGAACAATCCGGTGATCAGTAAAATGGTTAAATGCTCTTTAAAGTGCAGAATTTGCTGAATATTGATGTCTTTAGCGTTTGCGAGCCACATACCCATTACGGTGACGGTTAGTAACCCAGCTTCAGACTCAATGTGGTTAGAGACCGAAAATACACCTAGAACCACCATCAAAACCGCAAATGGCTGCAAATATTCCGGTAGCCAAGAGCGACGCATGATCGTCGCAACTGCATAGCCTGAGGCCGCACCTAGCATGACGCCGACAGCAATGATCGTCCCAAACACTTCGACGCTATTTATCGCGCTGTGAGATACGATAAACTCGTAAACCATCACAACAAAAAGCGCACCGAGCGGGTCAATCAAAATCCCTTCCCATCGCAAAATGTTAGCAAGCGTACTGTTAGGTCTTACGGTTCGTAGAAGTGGCACGATGACCGTCGGCCCTGTTACTACGGTTAAGCTGCCGAACAACATGGCAAGCTCCCAAGTAAAGCCGAGGAAATAGTGTGTTGCGATACTGGTCGCTGCCCACGAAATGATCGCCCCGATGGAAACAATGCTCCATACCGAACCACTCACGCCACGAATTTCTTTAAAATTTAAGGTCAAACTGCCTTCAAATAAAATCACTGCCACCGCTAAAGAAACCAACGGAAAGAGCAAATTACCTAATATCTCATCAGGATTTAACCACTGCATAAATGGCCCGACGATCAGCCCTGCCAACAACAAAAATAAAATCGCTGGCAAACGCAATCGCCAAGCTAACCATTGGCAACCTAAACCAATAACCCCAACCGCTGACAGCACCAGCGCTTCATTACCCACTTGCATCAATAATTACCTGTTTTTGTCTTTTTTCGCGTGAATGCGCTATACCCGAATACATTCAGCCTTACGGTCAAATAGAAACAACCGAACGTGCAAATCAAACGACTGACCTTCGATGACATCGCTACGAAACGCACATGTTTGAAGTCCTTTGGCGATCGCATCAGAACTATGAATATAGTTGACCCCCAATGACTTAACGACTCATTTTTGTTCATCAGGTCTTAAAGTGGCACACAAGTGTGCGACTTTGTCGAATTCATCATTACGCATTGAGTTTCATTATGTAGAATGATTTCTGAAGAAAGCGCGGAACCTAGCACTATATGAGGCTAAGGCATAGAGCATGAACTAAGCTTTAGCGTAAGTGCTCAAAGTTAAGAATCGTGTGTCACGCGACGTACGCAAGGAGAAATGGATTGTACGTAATACTAGCACTGTTCATGGCGTGTCTCGCCATCCTCATCGGAGTGAAAGCCGCCAACCGAGCTGCACTTTTAGAAAAAGAACTAGCCAAACTTCGTGAGGAAGTCACATCACTACGAGCCAGTGTCCATGGGGGCTCAAACCAACAAGCGCACCAACAATTCAGCATCGAAAAAGACACACCATCTGTAGCGACGTCACCTCACATAGAATCACCACAGAAAGATGTCTCATCCTCTGGGGAACATGATCCAGCTACCAACCTAGACTTGGACCAGAGCGCTGCGAATCAAGGGTACGCCCAGACAAGAGAAGTGCAACTGGATGTTTTTAGTCAAGAAAATGAGTCATTCCTTCAGAGTAAAGTTCAGAGCCTGCTTAGCAACATTCAAGAAAATTGGTTGGTTTGGGTAGGCGCATTGGCCATGCTGATCGGTGGAGGTTATCTCGTACAGGTGATTGGTAGTCACATCCAGTTTTCGCCATTTATGCGAGTGTCCTTTGCCTTTGTGATCTCATTACTTATGGTGCTTGTTGGCGAGTGGTTTCACCGTAAAGAACAACAGAATCCGCAACGGGCAGCACGAGCCCAAGGCTTTACGTATGTTCCTGCTGCTGTTACCGGTACGGGATTAACGGGCATTTACTGCACCGTCATTTTTGCCTTTGTGGTTTATCAAATGCTAACGCCGAGTATCTCGTTGATCATCTTGGCTTCAGCGGCATTTTTCAGTTTAGCATTATCATTGCGACAAGGGCCGTTAATGGCCGTGCTTGGCTTAATTGGTGGCTACACAGCACCACTGTGGATTGGGGGTAATGAACCCAACTACTTCTTGTTAGCCGGATACATCTGCGCAATTTCGTTCGCGGCGACCTTATTGATGCAAAAAGTGCGTAGGGCATGGATTACGCCAAGTATCGCGATTCCACATGTCATTTGGATGTTGCTGTTGATTGAGAGTGTACCAACAGAACGGTTGTTCTCGTGGCTCGCGATTTATCTCTCCATCACTTTGTATCTCATTTTCGCGGTTCCGAGAATGGGTTGGATGCTCAATCCTCGCTTTCGTCACTATCAAAGCAAGTGGACAAACTCGCCGACCGCTACCGCTCTCGCAACTGCTTTATTGACCTTTTCTGCCGTCACCAGAATGCCGGAGCTGAACACTCTACAAATGGCGTACTGTTATACGCTGCTTGTTGCGAGCATCTGGCTACCAGCACTTCGTACAGGCTGGTCATTACGTGTATTTTTGCCATCCATACTCGTCTCAGCAACCGCGCTGATAGTTCTTACCATCGCTTTTGATGCGCTGTATATGGTAGAGCGAGAAGCTAGCATCCTATTCGCATTGGCGGTGAGTATTGCGCTGATCTGCTATCGAACATATTGCCAATCACTTAGTGACCGTTCGCAACTCAGTGGGTTGCTTCTGCTGGTACTGGCTCCCGCGATGAGCTTAATTACGTTGTTTTATATTGACGAATTTATGCAGGGCTACCTGTGGTATTGGACTGCATTCTGCGCATTGATGGCCACTTACTACGTTGTGCTTGGTCAGCGTGCACGTTCGTTGGCATTAGAATGCTCTGCCGTTATGCATGCTTTAATCATAGGTATTGCTTTTGTTTGGTTGAGCGATACTTGGTTAACAACAGCAATCTCAATACAAGTTGCGATAATGGCCTTACAGGCTCAAGTCGGGTTATTTCGACCTGCGAGTTGGGCGATTAAAGTGACAATGGGAATACTGGTTATCCGACTCACGCTGCTACCTTTCATCCCCGAATGGCAACCGGTAGAAGCTGGGCATTGGGCTTGGGTTCTTGTGAGTTATATGCCTTCTCTCTTCATCTTGTCTTATGCTCGTTCAACACTAAAACAAGTGGACCGAGAACTGACCAACTGGTTTGAAGGGGCGTTTTTACATGTATTCTTAATGGCATTGTTCACCCAAACTAACTACTGGTTAACGGGGCAATATGGTTACTTGGGGCACATCGACTTCACAAGTGCGGCAGTCTTTGCCAATCAAGCATTAGTTATGGGTTTGGTATACAGCTACCGCAGCCAATTTGCGCAACGCTTAAGCCGTATCTACGAAATCTATAGTTACTTGCTTTGGTGCGCGTTCGCTATATTGATTATTTTGCTTAATACGGCAGAATCGCCGTTGGTGACTGATAACGTCTCGGCACAAGCACTTCCCATCTTTAACATGCTGAGTATCGGCTGGCTGTTACCAGCTTGCATCCTGCTTATCGCAACGTTTAAGCGCTGGAATACGTTGCAAGTTCATCGATTTGCGATTGCTAGTCTAGGCTTTTTACTTGCAGCCATTTGGTTGGGGATGTCTATCCGTCAACTCTGGCAAACCACATCGATGATGCTGTATCAGCCAACCAGCATGGCAGAGTTGTTCAGTTATTCAGTGGCTGGCTTGCTCGTAGGTGGATTGCTGACTTGGCGCGGCGTGACCCAACAGGGGCTGATGATGCAGCGTGTCGGTCTAGTGGTCCTTGCCGGTGTCGCACTGAAAGTATTCTTATGGGATGTGAGCTCTCTGGATGGGTTCTGGCGAGCAATAAGCTTCTTAGGCTTAGGTGCATCTTTGATAGCACTTGGATGGCTATTCCAGAAATTGAATCGTTCGGTGGCAAAAGCACTCGAGCCCTAGACGAGTCAAAGAGAGATTCCCGACAGTGCGCTGTTTTCGTTATTGGGGGACGATAACAGTGTAAAGCCGGGAATCATTGGAGTGTTCGTTACTTCAGTAAAGCGACCACGGTATGACGACGCACGTTTGCTTGCGCATTCAATGCCTGAAAAGTCGAAGTAAACTCGCCAGACTTTTGCATGAATCCATCCAGTTTTGCATTCACTTCATTGACTGAAAGCTGTGCGGTTTTGGTTTGGATAGAACGCATTTGAGTATTCAGTTCACCATGAAAAGCTTTCGCTTCCTGCAAGCTCGTTTGAACTTGTTTCAGATGCTGATTTACTTTGGCAATCGTCTGCTTGATGCCGTCGCGTGAGCCTAGATCAAACCCGAGCTCCGCAATACCATCTGGCTCAGACTTTAAGTTCAAAACGTTAGGCTGTCCCGCAGGGAAGCGGTGCCCTTCCCCCGTTACCATCACCTTTTGCTGCATTTGTTGATAAGCGTTGTCTCTGGCTTCAAATAAAATGCTGCCATCATCGGCTAATGAGGCTCGCATTCCTAACGCAATCAAGCTGCGATCCAGCATTTTGACCGTTCGCTCACCGTCTGATTGTCCATCAAACTGAATCATCACCGCTTGACCTTGAGGAAAATCCAAACGGATTTGCTCGGCCTTGTCGCTTAAGCGATGAACATTCAAACCTGGAATAGAAAAGCGACGAATATCCGCTTTATCCAGTTTTAAGTGCAGTTCGTTATTTAGGACTTTCTGGCCATCGAAACGTGCTTGCTCAACGACTTTTTGGATGGTGGCTTTAGAACGAACCAATGTATCCTGCAAACCAGGAACATTTTGTACGCCTTGATTAATAGCTTGCGTCAAACCACGTTTAATTTGCGTGAGCTCTTTGCCAATCACCTGCAGCGATTTGGACGCGATCTGAACCGCCGTGGCTTGCTGCTGACCCTGCGTAAGCTGAATACCAGATACAGAGTAGGCTGACGCAGTGTCAGCCTGAATTTGCGCCGGGCGCGGTTTAATTGCCGTACTTGAGTCTGCAGAACGGGTCGGCATGATAGAGGCTTGTTCTTGTCCACCTAAGCGTATGCTATGGGGTCTAACCTCTACTGTACTCATTACCATAAAAAGAACTTCCTAACCTTATAAACGGTCAAACAGCGACAAACCATCGATCTTCACATAGCTTGCTTGCGTTGCTTGCAAAGCGGCCATGTAATTACTCAATCGTACCGACGCTTCACCATAGTCCAGAGCAGAGAGGTCTCCAGATACTTTGTCAACGAACAGCTTGTTTTCACTGTGCGCGCCACCAACAAGATCTAAGTTGTTGTGTCGACCACCAATCTCAGTCATGGTCCCTAGTACGTTTGAAAAAGTATCATCGATAGCGCTGATACTCGCCTCAACTTCAGCTCTGAAGTTGGCGGTAGGGCTCTCAAACTCTTTGATCAGCGCATCAATTTGGTTAAGCACGTTATGGCCTCCCCCAAGGTCCAATATTTCTTTTGCAGTCATATTGGAATCCATCGTGACACCTTTAGCAATTGTTACTACGCGCTTGTCACTATTACCTTCAATTACGTAGCTGCCGCTCGCTTTACTTACAGCCGCAGTATCCGTTTTAGTACCAGAGAAAAGGTAGTGCCCTTCTTCATCCTGCGCGTTAAAAGACGACTCAATAGAATCACGGTAACTCTTAAGCTCTGTAATCATACCGCCACGACTTTCGTCAGTAAGAGAGCCGTTCGCACCCCAAAGCGCGATGTCTCGCATGCTTTTTAAGCTTTCTTTGATCGAATCTAAATGGGTTTCTTGACTCGATAGCGTCGTTTTTACGTTTTCAATGTTGTTTTTGTACTGAGCAATCGCACTGGTTTCTCGGTCTAAGTTAAGCAACTTGATCGAAGCCATTGGATCGTCAGACAGCTTGGTTAAGCGCTTGCCAGTAGACATCTGTTGCAGAGCTTCGCCTAATCCCGCGCTATTGCTCTGCAAGCTGTGCAACATCATTTGACTAAATTGATTGTCACTAATTCGCATCTAAACTTTCCTCTTAGAATAACTGCAGAATAGAATCGAGCAGTTGATTTGCTGTGCTGATCACTTTCATGTTGGCATTGTGCGCATTAGCAAACATCATTAGGTTAGCCGCTTCTTCATCGCTGTTTACGGAACTAACATTATCGCGAGCTGCGTGCGCTTGCTTGTTCATGGCTAACTTCGCTTGATAATCAGCATTAGCTTGGCGTGCTTTAATTGCGGTTTGACCCACCATTGAACTAAAGGCATCGTTCAAGCTTACTGAGCCGTAACCTGATACCGCCACTGGCTTGTTGCTTAACTCGATCAATGATTGCAACGCATCTGCGTTACCAGGTGTTCCATCACTTGAGAACGCAAGCTCATCTGGAGTTAGCTTGGTAATATCCAAACTGGCTGCAGGGTTTGCTGGGTCATAGCTGAACAAAGGTTTACCTGGGTTGCCATTTAAGTCTTTGCCAGTTGCAAGCACGGCGTTGTATTCATCCGCGAGAGCTTTCGCCATGTCATTCAGAGCCAGTTGGTTTGGTTTCAACACTTCGGTTTGATAGTCATTAATCGCACCTAATTTGCCACCAAGCGAGTCACCAATCGCAAAGCTTTGATTCGAGAACGTGACGTGTAAGTCCGCCAAGTAAGGATCACTCGGGTCAGGAATGGCTTCCAGTTTGCCATGGTCCGTACCCATCACAAGCGGTTGACCAGAGGTTAGTGTGACCTGAACACTGCCGTCATGCTGCTGTGTTGTTTTGATTTCAATGGTTTGAGATAACTCACCGATTAACCTATCTCGTTCATCCATTAACTGTGATGGGTTACCACCTGTACCTTGCATCTCTACCAGTTGCTTGTTCACCTTCGCGATATTTTCCATAAGGCTATTCGCGTGGTTAAGCGCTGCATTACGTTGGTCGCTCATGTCTTTATGTTGATTGTATAAAGACTCGGTAAGCGTATTAAAACGGCGGGCCAAAGCTTCAGATTCGTTAATGATCTGCTGGCGGTAAGGTATGGATTCCGGCTTAACGGTCGCATCGTTAAGCGCAGCGTTTAGCGAGTCCAAGCCAGCCGATATACTGAAACCATCGGCACCAAGCGTATTCTCCAGCTGACTCATGTTACTGGTGTATCCAGATGCGTATGCCGCCATACTGTTAGTCGACCACGTTTGCTTAATCAGAAATTGATCAGTAACGCGGCGAATGCTAGTGACTTCTACCCCTAAACCTGGACTTAAGCGATTGGCTTTACCATCATCGACAGACGCCATCAACGCTTGTTGACGACTGTAACCCACGGTATTCACGTTTGCCACGTTTTGCGCGGTTACGTCTAGGGCCACACGGTTCGCGCCTAAACCTGAAAGGGCAATATTAACTAGGTTCATTTACAGCTCCATTTTTCTGATCAACGGCTGAGAAAACGCGGTAGTCATACCGGCCTCACCGAATACCTGTTTAACAGAGGCGACGGCTTGAGAAGCGGTATTAAATAGGCTTGAATTCTTCTCCACCTCTTTAGAATCTACTTGTGAGATAGATTCAGAATTCGAACCTTTACCATCGTTAGCGGATGAGATGTTACGCGCAGCATCGAAAGCAACCTCACGCATAGACGGGCTCAGCTGCTGGATGAGCATATTGGCAATGCCTGAGCTCTGTTTCTTTGCTAGTTCCATCGCCAGCTGACCGTCATACATATCACGGAATACCCCTTGTTGCTGACTGGCAAACGGGCTGTCTTTATCAGCAAGAGCATCACTACTGCTACGCATTTGGCGTAACACCATTTGTAGGAACATTGCCTCAAATTGACCTGCGACGACTTCAAGTGCGCCTTCTTGATCACGACTATGCTTGATGTGAGCCAATGCACTGTTGTCGTGATAAAGCATCGAATTTAACTGAGTTTGTTCATTGGTACTGTCTAGCTTCATCCTTAACTCCTTATATCACGACCAATTCAGCGTTCAATGCACCCGCTTCACTCAAAGCTTGCAGGATAGACATCAAGTCTGTAGGCGTGGCACCTAAACTATTTACCGCATTAACTATGGTGTTAAGTTCCGTGCCTGGAGGCCAAATCACCATCTGAGCGAGATCTTCATTCACATCAAGGTCCGTTTGGTTAACGACTTTCGTATCGCCATTTGCAAACGCATTAGGCTGACTAACTTGTTGTGATTCAGAAATTCGCACGGTCAAGTTACCGTGACTTACTGCTGCTTCACTCACTTTGACACTCTTACCGATCACTACGGTGCCAGTGCGAGAGTTAAAGACAATACGAGCAGGTTTACGGCCTTCAACGACGCTCATTTCTTCAAGCATCGACATCATGACGACACGCTGCTGTGTATCTTTTGGTGCACGCATATCAATGCGCGCTTTATTGATCGCAACTGCAACGTTAGGTCCAAAAGTGTTGTTAATTTCACGCGCAATATTTTTTGCTGTAGTGAAGCTAGGCTTGCGCAGGTTTAGGGTGATTTCATCACGTTGGTTGAAATCGGTTTTGATTTCTCTCTCTAAAGTCGCACCATTCGGAACGCGACCCGCCGTTGGTGTGTTTACTTCTACTTTGGAGCCACTTCGCCCCTCTGCAGATAAGCCGCCCACAACCACGTTACCTTGCGCAATCGCGTACACTTCGCCATCAATACCACGTAAAGGCGTTAGCAATAACGTACCACCGCGAAGGCTCTTTGCATCACCGATTGAAGACACAACCACATCCAACGTTTGTCCTGGGCCTGCCATTGGGTCAACGGACGCTGTCACACTCACAGAAGCCACATTTCGTAGCTTAGGGTTCATACTGTCATCAATTTGAACCCCAAACTGACGTAGCATGTTGGTAATAGATTGAGAGGTAAATTTCACTTGGTTTCGGTCACCTTGGCCGGCTAAGCCAACTACCAAACCATAACCAACCAGTTGGTTTTCTCGAATGCCGCGAACATCGACCAAGTCCATGATCGGAATTTCCGCTTCAGCACGTGAAGTGCCTGGTAGTCCCAAGGTCAACACCAATAGGAGAGACATAAAGAAAGATTGCATTGTCTTCATTAGAAAGGTACCCATGGGCTGTTGAAGAACTGAGTTAGCCACCCGGCTGCGTTGCTGTCAGCTAGCGCTCCGCGACCTGCGTAGGTAATTCTTGCATCAGCAATTCGTTGAGAAGAAACTTGGTTACTGCGGTTAATATCATCCACACGGACGATACCGGTTAGACGAATAAACTCGTCGCCTTGATTCAGACGAAGCCATTTTTCACCGCTGATACGCAATACGCCATTAGGTAATACTTCGTGTACCGTTACCGTAATGGCACCTTGAAGCTTGTTGCCTTGTGAACTTGATGCACTGCCATCGAAGTTACGTTTGCCATCCACGCTAACCCCTAACTCATCGATAGTTTTCGTGCCTATGGTCGGCGCCACAAAGTTAATTGCTGAACTTTTACCGAACTTAGTACCCGCATTTTTACTCGATGAGGTTTCTTCTGATAATTGAACCGTTAATACATCGCCAACTCGGTAAGCACGACGATCCTGGAACAGAGTCATCGTGTATTGGTGACGATAAAGGCTACCAGATTGGGTTTCCGGCAGCGTGTAATCGAGCGTTGGTGGTGCATATTCCTCAGCATTCGGCTCAGGCGGAATAAATTCCTGACGGCCAGCACATCCCACCAGCAACACGGCGGCTACTGCCCAACTCTTAGAAAGCCATTTCATTGCTTTTTCCTTCATCATCACCAATTTCATACTTACATTGATTGCGAAACAAACTTCAGCATGTCATCTGCAGCAGAGACCACTTTCGCATTCATCTCATACGCACGTTGAGTGGTGATCATGTCGACCATCTCTTCTACTACTTGTACGTTTGACCCTTCCAGTGCACCTTGCTTGATAATGCCGGCGCCATCAGCTCCTGCAATCAGCTCATCAGCTGGACCGCTGGCTTCCGTTTCACGGAATAAGTTGCCACCCATGGCCTCTAAGCCGGCTGGATTGATGAATTTTGCAAGTGTAATTTGACCAAGCTGCTGAGATGTTGGATCGTCTGCTGTTGTTGTAGTCACTGTGCCATCAACACCCACAGAGAAAGAGACCGCATTGTCTGGGATCTGGATTTGAGGCTCTAAAGGCAGGCCCTGACTGTTCACCATTAAGCCTTCTGAGTTTCGATGGAACTGACCATTACGTGTATACATGATCTGTCCGTCCGAGTTTTCTATTTGGAAGAAACCCTGACCCATTACAGCAAGATCCAACTCTTGCGTTGTGTTTTGGGTATTACCTTGCGTGAACACTTTTTGTGTGCCAACAACGCGAACACCGCTACCTAGCTGAATACCACTTGGTAGTTCGTTAACTTGGTCTACTTGTGCGCCTGGTTGACGCTGAATGCTGTAGAAAAGATCTTCAAATACGACTCGGTCACGCTTAAAGCCAACCGTGTTTACGTTTGCTAGGTTGTTAGAAATGGCAGTCATCTTCGTGTCTTGCGCTGCCATGCCTGTCTTACTTACCCATAATGCTGAATGCATTTTTTACTCCTTGCGGGGCGAGACTTAGCTCGCCGCCATTAATTTGTTACCAGCTTTTGCTAGAGTTTCCGCCGTTTTCATCATGCGAACTTGCATTTCAAAGTTGCGCGTCAGCGACATCACACTAACCAATTCATCAATAGCAGATACGTTACTGCCCTCAATGTGCTCAGGAGAGAGTTGCACGGTTTCATCTGCCGCGAATGGCACGCCATCTACGCTGTGCAGCAAGCTATCGCTCTCTTTTTGCAGTTGATTAATTTCCGGTTTAACCAACTTCAAAGTGCCTGCCACAATTTCTGCGCCGCCACCTGGTGGGATCACTGAGACTTGACCACGCTCGCTGATTTCAATCTTTTGATAATCCGGCACAACCAAAGGACCATTGTCACCGAGGACAGGGAACCCATTGATTGTTAGAGCGCCAAAAGTATCGACCTGAATATTGCCTGCACGGGTGTAAGCTTCGTTACCCGCTGGGGTTTCTACAGAGAGATATCCCTCCCCCATAACCGCAACGTCCAACGGACGTCCTGTTTTCACAATATCGCCAGCGTCGAAACGTGTTGAGGCAGAGTTGGTCACAACCATAGTGCGACCATCAAAACCTGGGCCTTGCATCTCTACACTACGCACACGCTCCATATCCGCTCGAAAACCCGCAGTATCAGCATTTGATAAGTTGTTTGAACGAACGTGCTGCGCTTTAAGAACTCGGCTGGCACCCGACGTTGCCGTAAATAACAAACTATCCATGCAAAACTCCCATTACACCGCGTTAAACAAAGCTTGAGTAAGCTTGTCGCTGGTAGAAATTGTCTTTGCGTTTGCTTGGTAGTTGCGTTGTGCAGTCATTAGAGCAACAAGCTCGCTGGTTAAGTCAACGTTAGAACCTTCTAATGCACCCGGAGTTAGGTCACCCATCGTACCTGAACCCGGAACACCCATAATTGGAGCACCTGAGCTAAAGCTTTGAGTCCATGATGTTCCACTCACTTTCGCTAAGCCTTGTGTGTTTGCAAAATCAGCAAGAACAACCTGACCTTGTAGCTGTGATTGGCCGTTAGTGTAAGTCGCGTAAACCATGCCGTTACCTTCAACGCGTACACCTGCAAGTTCACCTGATGTGTAACCGTTAGGACTATTAGTACTTACGCCAAAAGCTGCACCAAATTGCGTGCTGCCTTTCAGGTTAATGTCTACACTCATCGCGTTCGCGCCTGCAGCAGGGAATGAAACATTAAACGGCGCAGTTGGTGCTGAAAGCGAGCCGTCTTTACCAAACGTTACAGGCACAGTTGCTACTGGCGTCGTACCGCCATCTACTTGAACGTTCACTTCCCACGAGTTAGAAGCAGTCTTAGTAAAGTACTGAGTTACCGTGTGCGAGTTACCCAGTGAGTCGTAGACTTTTGTTGTGTAAGACGAGTTAAATGAGCTTGGATCTTTTGGATTGAATGGCGTTACGGCTTTATCAATAACAGACGCGCTTGCGTCGAAGTTCGCAACAAAATCTAAGCTGTCTGTTGCTTTAGCATTCAGTGAGGAAGTCGATACCTGAATATTACCCACAGAACCTGTCATTAGGTTGTTGTTGCTATCGACACTGTAACCTTGAAGCTTTGCACCGCTGTTAGCCGTAACAAAGTTGTTCTTATCCGTTGAGAACACACCTGAACGTGTGTACAACATTTGACCCATATTATCTTTAGTAACAAAAAAGCCACCGCCATTAATAGCTAGGTCCATCGCACGGCCAGTTCCTGTGATACTGCCGTCTTTGTCGAAGTTCTGTGAAATTGACGCGACTTCCACACCACCAGGTTGCATGCCGTTATATACAGCGGAGAATTCTGTGCGGCCACCTTTAAAACCATACGTTGATGCGTTGGCAATGTTGTGACTGATTGTGTTTAGCTCTGTGTTGGTCGCGTCCAGACCACTTAGTGCGATGTTAAAACTCATAAATAGACCTCTGATTTCCGTATTTGGTTAAGCACCAAACTGAGTGATTTGATAGAAAGGAACGTTGCCAACGCCATGGACATTGACTAATGCTGCGCCACCGGTATTAGGAATGCGCACTTGCTCAACAGTGCCTGCCATCAGCACATTTGGACTTGCTTGCCCTTCTTGCACTTCTACGGCCACTGAGTATTTGCCTGGTTTAAGACCAAGTTCTTCAGGATTAATTGAAAAGTCGACGTCACCTTTGCCGTGAGCACCTAGTGGCACTTTAGTTGATTGACCAAATTCATCTTTAACAACTAACGTGACTTGGTTTGAGCTATGAGCGAGTTCGATTTTTCCGTTTTGTACGTCTTCACCAAGCTGAAATTCATCCGCATTGACGTAAACCGTTTGCCCAACAAGGCCCGCTGTTGATAGCACTTGCATGTTGTCCAGTAACACCATGCTCTGTTGCATTGTCTTAGACATATTCTCGGTACTTTGTACCTGCGAGAACTGAGCCAATTGACCAACGTATTCCGTACCATCAAGGGGATTAAGTGGGTCTTGGTTTTGAATTTGAGCCACCATCAAAGAAATAAACTCATTCTCCAATGAAGAAGCGCTGTTCATGTCTTTAGGGTTTGGTGAGATACCGTTGCTGTCTTTTGCTTTTGTATTTACTGGAGCGTCAGACGATAAAGGGGTGTATTGTGCAATACTCATTAGCTACCCTGCCCTAATCTAAGCAGACCTTGCTGCATACTTTTTACATTGGCTAATACTTCAACATTCGTTTCGAAGCTGCGTGTTGCGGACATCATGTCTGCCATTTCAGCAACTACATCAATATCTGGGTAAAACACATAACCTTCATCATTAGCCAGTGGGTTGTTCGGCTCAAAACGCTTCTCTGCATCTCCAGCATTTTTAACAACGTCAACAATGCGAACTTCTGCATTGGGATAAGCTCCATTTTCTGTTGTCATTTGCGTTTTTTGGTACACAGTCGCAAATACTGGCTTAAGCGCTTTATAAGCATCTTCTGGATTTGCAGATACTGCATCTGCGTTTGCTAAGTTACTGGCTACCGTATTAAGACGCACAGTTTGTGCTGTCATCGCGGAACCAGTGATCGAGTAAATATCAGTGAATGACATAATTAACGTCCCTCAATCGCTTTCGCTAAGCCATTAAATTTCATGTTGAGAAACGTCAGGCTAGTTTGAAAGTCCATGTTGTTTTGCGTGAATTTTGCTTGTTCAACACCAAGCTCTACGGTGTTGCCATTTTTGCTATTCTGGTAAGGCACCGAGTATTGGGCCTGAACCTGGAACTTTGGCACCGGTTTGTTCACACCACCTGCCGTTACTTGGTTCATTACGGTGGTGAAACTTAGGTCTTTCGCCAAATACCCAGGGGTGTCAACATTTGCTAGGTTACTGGCGAGGACTTTGGTACGCTGAACGCGAAAATTAAGTGCCTCTGGATGTACTCCTAAAGCATTTTCAAATGTGATCGCCATGCATCTTCCTTACAGTTGGCTCGAATACGCCAACATACAAACAAGATACGTGCCATAAAAAATAGCCATATATATCAATGATTTACAAACAAGGATGGAAGCCAAACTTCCGGTTCTCGGAAAGCATTAAAAACAAGAGGAAAGTGTCCACTTCCTCAACAATAATGCTGACGTTACTCGCTTTGACATCAGAACAAGCATTCGCCAACACCAATGACAAAACCCTAAGCGTTGAAGAGATAAGGTCCGTTGTAGCAACGGATTTCGAACAAGAGGTGGATCGCGTAGCGCTCTCCAATCAGTGGGGGAAGTACAAACTGGACTTCGACATGTGGGTGCCCGGTTCCGCCAATCACTTGCCAGAATGTCAATCGCCTTTAGTTATCACAGGTCGTGACAACAACACGTTGCCAGTCGGTAACCTCAAGCGCTCAGTCAGCTGCGACAATATCGCATCACCATGGCGAATTAACGTTACGATAAAGTCTTCGCTGACTCTGCCTGTTTTGGTCGCGACAACCACGGTTGGCCGAAATGAAGTCGTAACGGCTAAACACATAAAGCTTGAAACCCGAACCATCTCTCGCCAAGACGATTTTTATACTCGCCCCGAGCAAGCAGTAGGCTTAGAAACCTCTCGTCGTTTGAGGGCTGGACAAGTGGTTAATCCATCCAATTTGTCGGCCCCACCTCTAATCGAGAAAGGCAATGAAGTCATAGTCATTGCGAGCAAAAATGGATTTAGTGCCAGCACAAAAGGAGTCGCCTTAGAAGATGGAGCGAAAGGGCAACAAATTGACGTGGAAAACCCAAGTTCGGGCAAGGTCATAAGAGCAGTCGTAGCT
>NZ_WXWS01000350.1:0-16729 GCF_009904715.1 Vibrio sp. V42_P2S4T144
TGCGAGTGTTAGTCATTGACTGTACTGCAATTGGCGCACCATCACCAATTGGCACATCACCCACATAAATACGCGTCGATTTACGACGAATAATTGGAGATTCGTGTTGCATAATTTTTTATAACGGTAGAGTGAATCTAGCTACTTTGCCTGAAGTATACCCAGAAAGGTCGACAGGTTCACTTGCAAATGTCATTGTAACCCCTTCCGGTGCGCCTAATATCACTTTAAATGGCGCTTTTCCGGTAAGTTCTACATCTTGTCCTGGCTTATGAGTACCACTTACCAGCGTTTTACCATTGGTGTCTTTTACTTGAATCCAACAGTCCGCTTTAAACTTCATAGTAAGAAGTGTCATGCCTTCAGGTACTACTGGCGCAGGCTGTTCCTCTTCCGCCGCTTCAATCACGGCAACAGGTTCTTCAGAATCTACGCTTGTTGTATTTTCAGTTTCAGTCAGCAAAGGATCCGCCCCTTGCTCTACGGATGCTTCAGTCGATTCAGCAACGCCTTCATTAGTTGAAGCAACTTCTTCAGGAGTGCTTGCGATTAACTCTTCAGCCGTCATCAAATCGATATCAGCTAATTCTTGAGCAGTGGGCTGCGGCGCTTCAACACTTGAATCCGTTACTTCCTTAGTTAGGCTATTCTCTTGTTGGTTTTGCCACCACCATGCCGCTGAGATGCCAATAATGACCAGCCCGATAACCCAAGTAAGGAGCATAATACGGCTATTGTGCTTCTCGTCTTTTGTTTTACGAGAGAAGCTTTGCATTTCAATTTCTTGCTCTTGAGGCTGAGCATCTGCAGTCTGCTCTAACGCCGTCAAAACCACCTTCTCATCAAGACCTACGAATTTAGCGTAAGAGCGTAAGTAACCACGCGTAAATGTCGCGACTTGTTGAGATTCAAATCGGTTATTTTCAATATCTTCAATCACAGAAATGCGAAGCCTCAGGCGATCGGCAACTTGCTTTTGGCTCATTCCCAAGGATTCACGTTTGTTTTTCAGTAATGTGCCAGCTTCAATAGAGAGTGGCACTTCATTCGTATTTTCGTGTTCTGTCATAATGGCGGTATTTAATCTGTTTTAGTGGCTAACGTGGTCATGTATTTTCGTTATTGTTCTTAAGCCGCTTTAAAGATAGCTAGCCTAAACGCGTTAACCAAAAATAATAATTTTAAGAAACTCTCAGCGATCTGAGTGCGAATACCCGTTTTGCAAAAATCAGCAAAACGTATGTGAGAAAGTGCTGAGAATTATCGGTGTCATCGTTAGTGTTACATATCATGATAAGCGAATGCGCAACGAAGACAAAAACTCTTTACACTCAAACTAACAGATAGCTCAAGCTTTTGTCCAAACTTTGACAAAGGAATTCGAAATTATACCCAAATAACCTTAGGTTGAAGAGTGATAGTCCCAAATCTTGGCGAAAATGTCCTAAACAATAAACAAAATAGCCAGAGCGAATGGCTCTGGCTATTTTTGAATTCCGGTCGTTTATACAGCTTTCACTTCAATGGTATCGGCACCGCGTGACGCTTTCAGCATTGCCGTACGTTTAGTTCGGTCAATTACATCACCGACCAACTGACCACATGCGGCATCAATGTCATCACCACGTGTTTTACGAACCGTAACTGTGTGCTCGTATTGCATCAATGTTTTTTGGAAGCGATCAATACGTGAGTTACTTGGTTTCTTGTAAGGTGAACCTGGGTACGGGTTAAACGGAATCAAGTTAATCTTACATGGTGTGTCTTTCATCAGCTCAGCCAGTTCACGAGCATGGTCCATGTCATCGTTCACATGATCAAGCAACACGTACTCGACTGTTACCTTGCCACGGTTTGCATTCGATGAAGCAATGTAACGACGAACGGATGCTAGGAAATCTTGAATATCCCAACGATCGTTAATTGGCATGATTTCACTACGCAGCTTATCGTTTGGCGCATGAAGAGAGATCGCCAACGCAACGTCGATTTTGCCCGTCATCTGATCAAGACCAGAAACCACACCTGATGTTGATACGGTTACGCGACGCTTCGACAAACCAAAGCCAAGGTCATCCAACATTAACTCCAATGCAGGAATCAAGTTCTTCATATTAAGAAGCGGCTCACCCATGCCCATCATCACGACGTTCGTAATTGGGCGACGGCCTGTTTCTTTCTCAAGACCAATTTCACGTGCAGCACGCCACACCTGACCGATGATCTCTGAAACTTTCAAGTTACGGTTAAAGCCCTGCTGTGCTGTTGAGCAGAACTTACATTCCAATGCACAACCTACTTGAGAAGATACACAAAGCGTTGCGCGATCATCTTCTGGAATGTAAACCGTTTCTACATCCTGATCACCAACCTTCATTGCCCACTTGATCGTGCCGTCTGAAGAATGCTGAGCTTCTGCTACAGTTGGTGCTTTAATTTCACACTTGTGTAAAAGCTTTTCGCGCAGCTTCTTGTTGATGTTTGTCATTTTTTCGAAGTCATCTACACCGAAATGGTAGATCCACTTCATAACCTGATCGGCACGAAACGCTTTCTCGCCAAGTTCTTCCGCGAAAAACTGACGCATGCCTTTGCGATCAAAGTCGAGTAGATTGATTTTTTCAGTGGTCATGTTGCCTCTCAATGACTGAAACAAGAATAAGGGCGCGAATTGTACAGCCTTTATTCAGCTACAACAAGGGGTGTAAGACCCTGAGTTTGCTAAGGCATTAAAATAAAAACGTTTAAATTTTAATCAGACTTTACGGTGAGAATAATGATTAGACAACCGACAGCAAAAGCGTAGAAGTGATACAGAGAAAACAGTGAGAACAAACACACTTAACTAAGCTTTCCCCCCTGTAAGATGCTCAAATTAGCCAACGTCTTCGCGAATAATTACGAATGAACTCGCCGGGGAAATGGAGAACGCGGAATAAAAAACCTCGGACAAATCCGAGGTTATTACGAACTAGATCATCACGCAAAAGTGATGCATGAACGAGTTAGCGAGAGAAAACTTCTGATTCAGGGAAGAAAAACTCAATTTCACGAGCGGCAGACTCAGGGCTATCTGAACCATGAACTGAATTGTGACGCATGCTGAGTGCGTAATCAGCACGCAAAGTGCCACATGCCGCGTCCTCTGGGTTGGTTTTACCCATTAGCTCGCGGTAACGTGCAATCGCATTTTCGCCTTCCAATACCTGAACCATAATAGGACCAGATGTCATGAACTCTTTTAGAGGAGGGAAAAACTCTTTACCTTCATGCTCTGCATAAAAGCCGCTTGCCTGATCTTCTGTCAGGTGAACCATTTTGGCAGCGATGATACGTAGGCCAGCCTTTTCAATACGATTGTAGATTTCACCAATTAGGTTTCGCTCTACAGCATCAGGCTTAATGATTGAAAATGTTCTTTCTAGAGCCATAAAATTTCCTTTCTGTACTTGTAATAATAGTTGTGCTTTTAAAGTGACTTACTGGGTAAGAGCAGCACTCAAACAAGAGAGTGCTGCAATCAATCTTATTTTCCAGCTTGCTCATTGAGGAAACGAGCAAGTGTACGAACACCCATCCCCGTTGCTCCCGCAGCCCATTTATCAGAAGCGGCTTTACGATACGTACCCGCACAGTCGAAATGTAACCAGCCTTTCTTGTAGTCCTCAACGAAGTAAGACAAGAATGCAGCAGCAGTACTTGCACCTGGAGAATAATCACCAGAGCTGATATTCGATAAATCGGCAAAATTAGATGGCAACATTTCTCGATGGAAATCAGCAAGTGGTAGCGGCCACAAGCCTTCTTTTTCCTGGTTTGCCGCCGTGAGGGCTTGATGCGATAGCTCATCATCAAAGCTCATTAGCGCATGGTAATCGTTACCTAACGCATTCTTCGCTGCGCCTGTTAGCGTCGCGCAGTCAATAATTAACTCAGGCTTTTGCTCACTGGCGTAGATAAGACCGTCTGCAAGCACCAAGCGACCTTCCGCGTCGGTATTCATAATCTCAACGGTTTTGCCGTTTTTGTAAGTGATGATGTCGCCAAGCTTAAGGGCACGGCCAGAAACCATGTTCTCAGCACAACACAAGATCAGTTTTACGCGCTTGTTTAAACCGCGCAAGATAGCTAATCCTAGGCCACCAGTGATAGTACCCGAGCCACCCATATCTGCTTTCATTGCACTCATGAAGGTAGAAGGCTTCAAGCTGTAACCACCGGAATCAAAGGTGATGCCTTTACCCACAAGACATGCGAATACAGGTGCGTTTTCGTCACCAGTTGGGTTGTAGTCTAACTGAAGCATCGCAGAAGTACGCTCAGAACCACGGCCTACTGCGTAAATACCTTCCCAACCTTCTGCCAACAAGTCTTTGTCTTTGACGATACGTGCTGTCACAGTGCCTTTCGGCGCAACAGATTTAATGAATTCAGCAGCCATTGTCGCTAGCTGACGAGGAGCAACTTCTTCTGCCGTTTTGTTGATAATATCGCGGGTAAAATCAGTCGAAGTAATACGAGCTTGAAGCTCTGCTTGATCTTCATCAGACAATGCTGCCCACTCAACTGAGCCATGTTTTTTAGGGTTACGGAACCCTTGGTGGAAAGCCCATACGCTCTCTAGATCCCAGTTATCACCAGAAAGAAAAATAGAACGAATTCCTTGGCCATCTAGCTGACGAGCTGCACGTTGAATTGCGCCGAGATCATGACCTTCACCTAAGTGAATAGTTGCGCCGTTTTCAGCGAATGAAAGCAGTGCTTTTTCACCCCAATGTGGTGCTGCCGACTCTTGACTTAAAAATACAGACATCTGTGTAGACATGGTTTCTCCTTGTCTTATAGCAGCGTTGCCTACGCTGCTTCTTTTTAATAACTCACGGATGTTAGCATTATGTAGGGCAAAAATGTCAATTGGATAAAAAAACGGACCTAAAGGTCCGCTTTTTTTAGTAAGAATTGTTAACTAGGCTGTGTTTTACAGACTTAGCCCGCTTCGTCCATCCAGCACATGATAACGGCTTCTAGAATCTTTTCATTAGAACGGTTTGGCTCATCGTCAAACTCATCTAACTCCATGATCCATTGATGAAGATCGGTAAAACGCACTGTTTTTGGATCGACATCTGGAAACTTGTCACAAAGTTCAATCGCGATATCGCGAGAATCTGTCCATTTCATTGCTCATCTTCCTTTTGCTTCTTCCCTATATTGGGAAGATAGTTTTAGTGATCTTCTGAAGCGTGGTTTAGTGTGTATTTAGGAATTTCTACCACCAAGTCTTCATCAGCAATTCTCGCCTGACACCCTAGGCGTGACTCAGGCTCTAGACCCCACGCTTTATCTAGCATGTCGTCTTCTAGTTCTTCACTTTCTTCTAGTGAATCAAAACCTTCACGGATGATTACGTGGCAGGTAGTACACGCACATGACTTCTCACACGCATGTTCAATACCGATACCGTTTTTTAGCGCTACGTCTAGAACGGTGTCACCAGAGTTTGCTTCCAACACTGCACCTTCTGGGCACAAATCGTCGTGTGGTAATACAATAATCTTAGGCATAACTACTTATCTCTTATATATCGTCTACTGATTGACCTGACAACGCAGCTCGAATCGATTTATCCATACGGCGTGATGCGAAATCTTGGCTCGCTTTATCGGTATCTTTAATGCCTTGCTCTATCGCATCTGCATCATCACCATTACGCAGCTCAATCAAGGCTTCGATGGCTTTAATCAAGTTTTGTTTCTCTTGTTCTGATAGTAAGTCATCACCATCAGCTTGCATCGCTGCAATCAAACCTTCTATCACTCGGTCGGCTTCAACACGCTGCTCAGCTAAGGCACGAGCTTGCATGTCTTCTTTTGCGTGCGTCATTGAATCACGCAACATATCCGCCACTTCATTGTCACTTAAGCCGTAAGAAGGTTTTACTTGAATCTCTGATTGAACACCAGTGCTCTTCTCCATTGCCGTAACAGAAAGAAGGCCATCAGCGTCAACTTGGTAAGTCACGCGAATATGTGCCGCACCCGCTGCCATCGGAGGAATACCTTTTAACGAGAAGCGAGCAAGTGAACGACAGTCATCAACCATTTCACGTTCACCTTGTACCACATGAACACTCATCGCCGTTTGGCCATCTTTGAATGTGGTAAATTCTTGCGCACGCGCAACGGGAATCGTAGTGTTGCGGGGGATGATCTTCTCGACCAAACCACCCATGGTTTCAATACCGAGCGACAGTGGAATCACATCAAGAAGCAACATTTCAGAGTCAGGCTTGTTACCCGCGAGAATGTCTGCTTGGATACCCGCGCCGATTGCAACAACTTCATCAGGGTTAATGCTTGTCAGGGGTGTGCGACCAAAAAACTCGCCTACCATTTCACGAACCAGCAATGTACGGGTTGAGCCACCAACCATGACGACCTCGAGTACTTCATCTGCGTCGACATCCGCATCTTTTAATGCGCGACGACAAGACATCAGTGTTTTCTTCACTAGCGGACGAATCAGATCTTCGAACTGCTCGCGAGTCACGGTGCCTTTCCAACCAAAAACGTCAACGTCAACACTGTCTTGCTCAGAGAAAGCAATCTTAGCTTCAGTAGCAATGTTCAACAGTGTACGGTTCTTTTCTGCAGAAAGCGGCGCTTCTAGACCCGCTTGCTCCATTAAATAATCGGCAAATAAATGGTCGAAGTCGTCACCGCCTAATGCAGAGTCGCCACCTGTTGCTAATACTTCAAATACGCCTTTCGATAAACGTAGGATAGAGATATCAAAAGTACCGCCACCTAGATCGTAAACCGCAATCACACCTTCTTGACCTGAGTCTAGGCCATAAGCAATTGCCGCAGCGGTTGGTTCGTTAAGTAGACGGAGAACATGAAGACCAGCTAATTTCGCCGCATCTTTTGTACCTGCACGTTGCGCGTCATCAAAGTAAGCAGGAACGGTAATAACGACACCTGCTAACTCACCACCTAACGTATCTTCAGCTCGCTTACCCAATACTTTTAGGATGTCCGCAGATACTTCAATCGGGTTTTTGTCACCTTGAGGTGTTTGCAAAATTGGCAGGCCGTTTTCACTCTCTTTAAAACGATAAGGAAGTGAAGAGTAACGGGACTGAATGTCCTTTAATGAACGACCGATCAAACGTTTTACAGAGATAATCGTGTTCTCTGGTTCAAACTCTGCTTTGGCTTTGGCTTCGTGGCCGACCGTTAACGTTTCCTCAGCGTAATTAACGACTGAAGGTAAAATAGTACGGCCCTGCTCGTCCGCAAGTGGAGTTGCATCGCCGCTACGTACAGAAGCAACCAAAGAGTTGGTAGTACCTAAGTCGATACCCGCTGCTAACTTATGCTCATGAGGTGCCGAGCTTTGGCCCGGTTCTGCGATTTGAAGTAGTGCCATGATAGGTCCTTGTCACGCTTACTAGCCGAGGAGTTTGTCTTCGACTAGCTCAATTTCGTTCTTTAGTTTGGCAATGAATTTTAGCTTACGAACTCGGTCTGCGGCTTCAGCCCATAGACCATCATCAAGCTCTTGCTCGACGCTTGCCAGATGCTGTTTGTACATTTTGCTGACCTTAGAGTCGAAGTCAAAAAGCGCCGATTCAGGATCGGACTTGTCAGCAATCTCTTCCAGTTCTTCGCGCAGTTCCATTTGCTCCATTAAGAACATCGGATCTTGCATTGTTTGCTGTTCACCTCGGATCTCAACACCTTGCTCTGCGAGGATATACTCGGCGCGAGAAATAGGATTTTTCAGAACTTGATAGGCATCGTTGATTTGCGCCGCCTTTTGCACCGCCATCAAACGGTCACGTTCTGAGCCCGTTGCAAAGTTATCCGGGTGGAAGCGTTTTTGTAGTTCTCGGAACTGAGAAGAAAGAAGGCTACCATCCAGCTTAAACTGACTTGGTAGCCCAAATAATTCAAAGTGATTCATTAAGTTCGGGTCCTAGTAAAGCCTTCCGGACTCGTTTGCCCAGAAGGACAATCAATTAGACGTTGAAGCTTTCACCACAACCACATTCACTTTTCGCGTTAGGGTTGTTGAATTCAAAACCTTCATTCAACCCTTCTTTCACGTAATCCAATTCAGTACCATCTAGGTACACTAAGCTTTTTTGATCGATGATAATTTTCACTCCAGAGAGTTCAAATACTTCGTCTTCTTCATTGAGCTCATCAACAAACTCAAGTACGTATGCCATGCCGGAACAGCCAGTCGTCTTCACTCCAAGACGTAAACCGATACCTTTGCCTCGGTTATCTAGGAATGCTCTTACGCGACTTGCCGCTGATTCTGTCATTGTGATGGCCATACTGCACCTTAGTCTGTCTAAATTTCGATTGGAATGGGAGCGTCAAAGCTCCCATTATATTACGGAATAATTATTCTTGGTGTTTTTTCTTGTAGTCAGCAACCGCTGCTTTGATTGCATCTTCAGCAAGAATAGAACAGTGAACTTTCACTGGTGGAAGCTCTAGCTCTTCAGCAATCTCAGAGTTTTTAATTGCTGCCGCTTCATCAACTGACTTACCTTTTACCCACTCAGTTACTAGTGAGCTTGATGCGATTGCACTACCACAACCGTATGTTTTGAACTTCGCATCTTCGATGATACCTTCAGGTGTCACTTTGATTTGAAGCTTCATTACGTCACCACACGCAGGAGCGCCAACCATGCCGCTACCTACTGATGGATCTTCTTTATCGAATGAACCAACGTTACGTGGGTTCTCGTAGTGATCAATTACTTTTTCGCTGTATGCCATGATAAATTACCTCGAATCCTCTATTTCAATCCCTGAGATTAATGGTGAGCCCATTCAACAGTGCTCAAATCAATCCCTTCTTTGTACATATCCCATAGAGGAGACATGTCGCGTAGCTTAGTCACTGCAACGCGGATTTGTTCAATTGCGTAATCAATTTCTTCTTCAGTCGTGAAACGACCAAACGAGAAACGAACCGAGCTGTGAGCCAATTCGTCATCCATGCCTAGGGCACGAAGAACGTAAGAAGGCTCAAGGCTTGCAGACGTACAAGCACTACCAGAAGATACCGCTAGATCTTTAAGCGACATTAGTAGTGATTCACCTTCTACGAATGCGAAACTGATGTTTAGGTTGTGTGGTACACGCTGCTCAAAGTCACCGTTTACCGTCACTGCTTCTAAGTCTTTCACGCCATCAAAAAGACGGTTACGAAGCGCTAAAGCATGATCGTAATCTTTTTGCATGTCTTCTTTTGCAATGCGGAATGCTTCACCCATGCCTACGATTTGGTGAGTAGGTAGTGTACCAGAGCGGAAACCACGCTCATGACCGCCACCGTGCATTTGCGCTTCAAGACGAATACGAGGCTTACGACGTACGTAAAGTGCACCGATACCTTTAGGACCGTAAACTTTGTGAGCAGAAAGTGAAATTAGATCAACTTTCATCTCTTGAACGTCGATTGGTAATTTACCTGCAGATTGCGCAGCGTCCACGTGGAAAACAATTTTACGCTCACGGCACAGTTCGCCGATCGCTGTAATGTCTTGAACCACACCAATCTCGTTGTTTACATGCATAATAGACACAAGCACGGTGTCATCACGCATGGCTGCTCTAAGCTTCTCTAGATCGATCAAGCCATTTGATTCTGGCTCAAGGTAAGTCACTTCAAAGCCTTCACGCTCAAGTTGACGACATGGGTCAAGAACGGCTTTGTGCTCTGTTTTACAAGTGATTACGTGCTTGCCTTTCTTCGAGTAAAAGTGCGCTGCACCTTTAATCGCAAGGTTGTCTGATTCTGTCGCACCAGATGTAAATACGATTTCGCGAGGATCTGCATTTAGAAGGTCAGCAATTTGCTCACGAGCAGTATCGACCGCTTCTTCTGCCTGCCAGCCGTAACGGTGCGAACGTGACGCTGGGTTGCCAAATGTGCCATCCATTGTCATGTACTGAACCATTTTTTCAGCAACACGTGGATCAACTGGACATGTAGCGGAATAATCAAGATAAATCGGCAGTTTCATTCTCTACTCCAATGTAAAAAGCTGACCGCTAAGAGCGGACGTTTACACCGATGGGCGCGGCGGTTGTATTTTTGTTTGATAGCCCATGGGTTACCGCCAGATCAATGTCCTGACGATCAGAAATTTCGAGTACTTCATTGTCTGTCATCAACTCACCAAGAGTGATGTTATTCAAAAAGTCACTAATGCGAGAGCTTAGGTCACGCCACAGCGTGTGAGTAAGGCAACGTGTTCCACCTTGGCAATCTCCTTTACCTTGGCATTTGGTTGCATCTACTGACTCATCAACGGCAGCAATCACGGTACCAATAGCGATACTGTGAGCGTCGGCACCAAGTCGGTAACCACCACCAGGACCACGAACGCTGGCAACGAGACCTGCTTTACGCAATTTTGAAAATAGCTGCTCTAAGTAAGAGAGCGAGATCCCTTGACGCTCTGAAATATCAGCCAGAGGTACAGGGTTTTGTTGCGAATGCAGTGCCACATCCAGCATGGCTGTCACCGCATATCTTCCTTTAGATGTAAGTTTCATACCACACCGTATCCACATGGTTTGTAATGGTTAAGATTTTTCCATACCTGAGTAATTTGGTCAAGTATTTATTTGACCATTTTACTCAGGTATTCATCCTCACATCTAAAGTGGTTATTATTCACTCAGAACTTCTTTTCTATCGAAGTCAAAACGCCTCGTAGAATATTAAGTTCTTGGGTTTCTGGTCGAGCACGAGAGAACAAACGGCGCAACTTATTCATCACCTGTCCAGGTTGCTCTTTGTTAATAAACTGGGTCTCAACCATCACCTTTTCAAGATGCTCGAAGAACAATTCGAGTTCTCGATGACGCGGGTATTCTTCCGATTCATTTGGGGAAAACTGGCTTTGCTCTAAGTTCAAGTGTGCAACTCGCACTTCGTAACTGAGAGTTTGTACAGCCATCGCTAGGTTAAGCGAGCTGTACTCAGGATTAGCGGGAATACAAACATGGTAGTGGCACTTTTGTAGCTCTTCGTTTGTCAAACCAGTTCTTTCTCGGCCAAACACGAGCGCAACCGGATGCTTTCGGCCTTCAACTGCAAATTTCTCACCGCATTCACGTGGCTCGAGCATTGGCCATTCTAATGTACGAGAGCGGGCGCTAGAACCCACAACAAGGCCACAATCTTCAACCGCTTCTTCTAATGTGCCGACAATCTTTGCATTTTGAGCAATATCACCAGCACCCGCAGCTAAAGCAAGAGTTTGTTCATCCACTTCACATTGTGGATCGACTAATACTAGTTGGTTTAAACCCATCACTTTCATTGCTCGAGCTGCTGAGCCAATATTGCCTGAATGAGAGGTACCTACGAGTACAATTTTTACTTGATCCAACATCTGTGTTTGCTACCTAAATTAAAACCGCAGAATGTTATCATAGTTTTTTAAGACACCCTAGAGGCAAGCAGACCTCTCTTCTCATTCTTGGTTATTGTTCTCGTCCGCAGTATGATCTGTACACTCAGTCGGCCGCAATTAGAGTAAAAAATAACCACTTCCCTTTTTGGTTATCTCTGGTATACTCGCCGCCGCTTTCATTTGTTCTTTAACATCCGTTGGGAAATTCGTATGCATCCAATGCTAAACATTGCTATTCGCGCTGCGCGAAAGGCAGGCAATCATATTGCTAAATCATTAGAAAACACTGATAAAGTAGAATCTACTCTTAAAGGCACTAATGACTTTGTCACTAACGTAGACAAAGAAGCAGAATACATCATCATCGATACTATCAAGCAGTCTTACCCTGAGCACTGTATCGTTGCTGAAGAACAAGGTCTTATCGAAGGTAAAGATAAAGACGTACAATGGATCATCGACCCACTGGATGGCACCACTAACTTTGTAAAAGGTTACCCAACTTTCGCGGTTTCTATCGCTGTTCGTATTAAGGGCAAAACTGAAGTTGCTTGTGTTTACGATCCAATGCAAAACGAGCTATTCACTGCACAACGCGGTGCCGGCGCTCAACTAAACAGTGCACGTATTCGTGTTGCTCAACTAAAAGACCTTCAAGGTACTGTTCTAGCAACAGGCTTCCCATTCAAGCAGAAACAACACGCTGAGTCTTACATCAAGATCGTTGGTGCGCTATTCACTGAATGTGCTGATTTCCGTCGTAGCGGCTCTGCTGCTCTTGACCTTTGTTACGTGGCTGCTGGCCGTGTTGATGGTTACTTCGAGCTAGGCCTAAAACCTTGGGATATGGCAGCAGGTGAGCTTATTGCTCGTGAAGCTGGCGCAATCCTAACAGACTTTGCTGGCGGCACTGACTACATGAAGTCTGGTAACATCGTTGCTTCAAGCGCTCGTGGCGTAAAATCTATCCTTAAGCACATCCGCGAAAACGGTAACAGCGCGATCCTTAAGTAAGATTTGAAAGTCATATATAGCCCGTCACGCTGATGACTTTAGAAAGCCCCGCTCATTGAGCGGGGCTTTTTTATTTCGAACAATCAGCCTGTTTGTAGAAACGGTCGTAGTCAGATAAGTGGTCTATTTTTACGTGCTTAACCTTCCATATTTGTTCCTTCATTAAAAACTGCAGCGAAACCGTGACTGGCTGGTATACATCACCAAAGCCGTTTACAGAAAGACATCCAACTCCTCCATCCTCACTGTACTCTTCAAAGTAAGACAGCTCTGTAACCAAACTTGATGGGATAGATGATAAAAATGGAAATTGATGACCAAATTTTATTGGGTGAGACTTAATACTGTTCAGCTCTTCAATCGATAGATTTGGTCCTGCCATAGCTTCTACCACCTCTATATACTGCATCTTGTATAAATTATTACGTATATCAAGGTAAGTATCGTGGAGTGGACTTGCGATGCAGGGCGTTGAAACACTTAGTAAAACCGGAATAGGTAGAATTCTATTTAGCATAACCAACTAAACCCCAGCTTCACGGAGCGCTTGATCAATTTTACTCGGCTTAAATCTGTACTTACAAAGCCCCCACTCGCACTGCTCTAAAAGCTCACGGACATTTACCTGCCCAGTAACTCCAAAGGAAACAACACCAAAAAGAGAAACACTCCCACTGTATGTCAAAACACCATCACGAGTAGTTTTAAAAGTAACAGAAACGGCTTTTAATTTTATGCCCAGCTCTTCAACCATTTCTTTTGAAACTTCAAACTTAGTAAATCCAAGCTCACCAGATAAAGTTACTTTACCTGACTCATCAACTGCTAACTTGAACCTTTTCCCTCCAGTAACTAGCTTGGTGGTAACACCTTTATTGTGCTTGTAAGAAATCTCTACAAACTTCAGTAACTGTACTTTTATTTCAGCTTGCCTTGACATTATTTCCTCCCGAAATTGTTGAACATACTTCCGATATTCAACTCAATCAAAAAACTACAATTCAAGCTGGAAGTACCTCAAAAAAAAATGAAACTTTCAAATCTATCAGGCATAAAAAAACCGCTGATTGTTCAGCGGTTTTTGTTTTCGGTTCTCAATCTGCCTTATGGCATTTCGTCGAACTCTGCACCCTCTTTTTCTACTTGAGGTGGCATCAAGTGCTCTTTCTGGATACCCAGTTTTAGAGCCAGTGCTGATGCTACGTAGATAGAAGAGTAAGTACCTACAGTGATACCGAGTAAAAGTGCGGTTGCAAAGCCGTGAATCATAGCACCACCCTGCATGAACAGTGCAATTACCACGAACAACGTCGTACCAGATGTAATCAATGTACGGCTCAATGTTTGAGTGATTGAAGCGTCCATGATGTCCGAAGGTTCACCCTTACGCATCTTACGGAAGTTTTCACGAATCCGGTCAAATACAACGATGGTATCGTTGAGTGAGTAGCCCACAACCGTCAGTAGCGCAGCTACGATAGTCAGGTCAACTTCAATTTGTAGAAACGAAAAGACACCTAGCGTGATAATTATATCGTGAGCCAATGCCATTACCGCACCAGCCGCTAGACGCCATTCAAATCGCATCGATACATAAAGCAGGATACAGATCAGCGATACCAAGATCGCTAGACCACCAGCTTCTGTTAGCTCATCACCAACGTTGGGACCTACGAACTCAATACGACGCATTTCTACGCTTTCGCCAGTACCATCTTTGATAGCACCAATGATTTGGTTACCTAGCGTTTCACCAGAAACGTCATCACGTGGACGAAGACGGACCATGACTTCACGAGCACTACCGAAGTTTTGTACTGTCGCATCGCCAAAGCCTTTTGAATCTAGTGCTGCACGAATCTCTTCAAGGTTTGCTGGCTGTTCAAAACCGACCTCGATAAGCGTACCGCCAGTGAAATCTAGACCCCAATTAAGCCACTTGGTTGACAAAGTGAAGATAGAAGCAGCAATCATTATAATTGAAAAAACGAATGCTACTTTCGACCAACGCATAAAGCCGATCGTCTTCTCTGCTTTTAGAATTTGAAACATATTAATTCCCAGCCTTAGATCGACAATTTATCAACGCGTTTGCCACCGTAGATCAGGTTCACGATACAACGTGTACCAATAATGGCGGTGAACATTGAAGTTAAGATACCGATAGATAGAGTAACTGCGAAACCTTTCACCGCACCTGTACCGACCGCAAATAGAATGATTGCAGTAATTAGTGTTGTGATGTTCGCATCAGCAATCGTGCTGAATGCATTCGCGTAACCTTGGTGAATTGCTTGTTGTGGACTGCGTCCATCACGAATTTCTTCACGGATACGCTCGAAGATCAGTACGTTCGCATCAACCGCCATACCGACTGTTAACACGATACCGGCTATCCCTGGAAGCGTCATGGTAGCGCCTGGAATCATCGACATAACACCAATGATAAGCACCAAGTTTGCCATTAGAGCGATGTTTGCAATCAAACCAAAGCCGCGGTAGTAAAGCAGCGTAAATAGCATTACGGCAACCATACCCCAGATACATGCTTGGATACCCATATCGATGTTTTGCTGGCCCATTGATGGACCAATGGTACGTTCTTCAACGATAGAGATAGGTGCAATCAGTGCACCAGCACGTAGTAGAAGTGCTAGGTTGTGTGCTTCTGCAGCAGAGTCGATACCTGTGATACGGAAGTTACGACCAAGAGCCGATTGAATCGTTGCTTGGTTGATGACTTCTTCATGCTTATCCAGAATAACTTTGCCTTCAGGCGTACGACGGCCACTGTCTTTGTATTCTGCAAACACGGTAGCCATTAGCTTACCAATGTTCTTCTTAGAGAACGCAGACATCTTATTACCACCTTCGCTGTCTAGCGAGATGTTAACTTGTGGACGACCATATTCATCAACACTTGAGCTTGCATCTGTGATGCTTTGACCGCCAAGAATAACGCGCTTCTTAAGCACAACTGGGCGACCATCACGGTCCATCTTGATTTCACTACCTGCTGGCGCACGACCATTTGCCGCTGCCGATAGGTCAGCTTTATCATCAACTTCACGGAATTCAAGCGTTGCCGTAGCTCCGAGAATTTCTTTTGCACGAGCAGTGTCTTGAACACCAGGCAGTTCAACCACAATGCGACTAGCACCTTGACGTTGAACCAATGGTTCCGCAACACCTAGTTCGTTGACACGATTACGTAAAATCGTAATGTTTTGCTCAACAGCATAGTTACGGATCTCTTGTAAACGTTGCTCAGTAAAGGTGGCAGTAAGAGCGTAACGGCCATTTGAATCAGAATCGACAAAAATCATGTCCGGGTGATTCTTTTCTAGCGTTGCTTTCGCTTCTGCTAATTGCTCTTCGTTACGCAACAACACTTCTACCGCTTCTTTTCCAGAAGGGCGGATTGCACGGTAACGAATCTTGGCGTCACGAAGTTCGCTACGGAAAGCTTCTTCTTGTTGACCAACAAGCTTTTCCATCGCTGCATCCATATCCACTTCCATTAAGAAGTGAACACCACCGCGAAGGTCAAGACCTAGCTTCAATGGTGACGCGCCAATCGCTTCTAGCCAATCGGGTGTAGAAGGTGCAAGGTTAAGTGCAACAATTGTGTCTTTGCCTAGCGCTTCGCTGATGACATCACGAGCACTGATTTGTGTGTCAGTGTCGTTAAAACGAACAAGAATTGATCCATCTTCGAGAGCAATGGATTTATGAGAAAGTTGCTCTTTGTTAAGAGCAGTAGTGACAGCATCCAGCGTTGACATATCTACAGAGGCGCCACGCGCCCCTGTAACTTGAATAGCCGGATCTTCACCGTAGATATTTGGAAGTGCGTATAACGCAGCGGTGATGATGGCAAAAAGCACCATCAAGTACTTCCATAATGGATAACGGTTTAGCACAGCGAGGATCCTTTAGCTGTTTTATAGAGACTTAAGCGTACCTTTTGGTAGCACTGCAGTGATGAAGTCTTTCTTGATTACTACTTCATTGTTCGCGTTAAGCTCAATTGAAATGTAGTCATTGTCTTCAGCAATCTTAGTGATTTTACCCACTAGGCCACCGCTAGTTAAAACTTCGTCGCCTTTGCCCATAGAAGCCATTAGGTTTTTGTGTTCTTTTACGCGTTTCGCTTGTGGGCGATAAATCATGAAATAAAAGATCACTGCGAACATGCCAAGCATGATTAGCATTTCAAAACCACCGCCTGCTGGCGCGCCTTCTGCTGCTGCGTGAGCC
>NZ_WXWS01000299.1:0-16715 GCF_009904715.1 Vibrio sp. V42_P2S4T144
AACCAGAAGAAGAGATCATCTGGGTAAGTAAATCCGAGATGAAGCGAGACATGGAAGAACTGCAAAAGCTAGGTGAGGAGCTTGTCGGCCTCAAACCTTCAGTTCTAGAAAAGTTTCCATTGAGTGAAGATTTGCGAGAAGCAATTGCTGACGCGCAACGTTTTAAAAATGAAGCGCGTCGTCGCCAATTACAACGTATTGGTAAATTGATGCGTTACGAAGATCCAGAGCCAATCCAAGCCGCACTGGATAAAATTCGTAATAAGCACTCTCAATTAACGGCGGTATTCCACAAACTTGAAGCGTTGCGTGATCGCGTAGTGGAAGAAGGTGACAAAGCCATTGATGACGTAATGGAAATGTACCCAGAAGCGGATCGCCAGCGTCTACGCCAACTTGCTCGCCAAGCAGCGAAAGAGAAAAAAGCTGGGAAACCAGCAAAAGCGTACCGCGAAATCTTTCAGATCCTTAAAGGTCTAAACGAAGAAGAGTTTTAATTCGACGGCTCAAGCAATGAGCATTCGATTTAAACGCAAAAAGCAGACGTCAATGTCTGCTTTTTTATCTTTGGTTTTACAGTCAGCGTTACACTAAGCGATTAACGCGGTCTCCGCGCTCGAAAGCGTTAATGTTCTCAATCAAGATTTCCGCTAAACGTTGGATAGATGAGTCGCTGCCCCATGCAACATGCGGTGTCAGTAACAAATTAGGTAAACTCATATTGGCAATCAGCGGATTGCTCTCATCAGCCGGTTCTTGTGTAAAAACATCAAAACCAGCCGCTGCAATTTCTTGCTGTTTTAAGGCATCCACCAGTGCGCTCTCATCCACCAAACCTCCACGCCCTGTATTAATCAAAATGGCGTTGGACTTCATTTGTTTCAACTCTGCTTGACCAATTAAATTCTGAGTATGATCGTTGAGCGGGCAATGCAAAGTCAGCGCATCGGAGCGTTTTAATACTTCCTCAAACGACACATAACCTGGTCTACATTCTGCCGCCCCTTTACGCTCAGAAAACAAGACGGTCATTCCTAACGCTTGAGCCAGATTCGCCGTCGCTTGCCCTAGTGCCCCACTACCAACAACACCTAACGTGCTACCACCAATATCCCCGATTGGGTGCGTAAAAAAACAAAACTGCTGGTTACGCTGCCACTCACCTGCGGCAATATCTTGGTGGTACCCAAATAAATTCCGTCTTAAAGCGAATAACATTGCCATCACGTGCTCGGGCACCGAACGCGTCGCGTAACCACGTACATTAGCAACCGCAATATCATGATTAGCACAGTAGTTCACATCGACGTTGTTAAAACCAGTTGCGGCAACCGCGATCATCCGTAATTTTGGTAGTTGCTCTAATACATGTTGGTCAAGCAGGACTTTATTGCTAATCACGATATCGGCATCTGCTAACCTTTCTATTACCTGCTCAGGCGCAGTTAGGTCGTACTCACGCCAGTGGTGCGGAAAGCCAGGTCGTGGGACCTCAATATGTTCTGGGATGGTCGCTCGGTCTAAAAATACGATGCTTGGCAAAGACATAACAACTCCTTGTTCACGGCTGAAAGACAGGATACATCAACCACAGTAACGAAATAGCCAAAAATAGCGAACTAGAAAGAACCGCTGTTGAGTGCAATTGGCATTAAGGGTGTGGCAACGTTTTATAATCAGGCAATGTACGCTCTGGCGAAAAATAGTTAAAGATCATCGCCTCGGCTTCAGAATAAAAGTCACAGGGTACAAAAATACTGCTCAGCTGATCCGTAGCTGGATGATAAAAACTTAGCTCCGCAGCGTGCAACTCTAAACGTTCTGAAAACTGATACGCCTCTTCGCTTGCATAAAACTCATCACCCACAATCGCATGACCAATCGCCATCAAATGCACGCGTAACTGATGCGATCGACCAGTAATGGGCAGTAGTCGCACAACGGTTGTATGGGTGCCATCAGGGTGCACTTCACGCTTCACTACTTGGAATAAAGTTTGAGATGGTTTGCCGTCGTCAAAACATACTTTTTGTCGTGGACGATTTGGCCAATCACAAATTAATGGAAGATCAATATTCCCTTCTTGCGGCTCAACATGCCCCCACACACGTGCGTAATACACCTTGTGAGTGAGGCGATATTGGAACTGCTTTTTTAATGCTCGCTCCGCGGGTTTGTTTTTCGCCAGCAACATCAACCCTGATGTCGACATATCCAAGCGATGCACAACTTGAATTTCTGGATGCAACTCTTTGAGGCGGCTCCACATGCTGTCGTAATGCTCTGCAAGGCGACCAGGGACAGACAGCAGCCCTGATGGCTTATTCACTGCCAGAATGTCGTCATCCTCAAAAACGATATCAACCCAAGGGTCGGTGGGAGGGGTATATTCAAGCATTGCCATGGGAGATCTCTACAAAATAAAAACGCCGCGATTATATACCCAAATAGCACCCAGATGCAGGATTCTGAAGAAAAGTTCAACCCAATAAAACAAAGTCAATCCTTTAGCATAAAAACTAAAAATAGCACGTTGTAAATTTAGTTTGACAACAAGACGCATAACTGAATAGAGTGCTAGATGCACACAGCATGGTATTCGCAAAGAATACTTAAAATAAATACACCAAAACACAGCATTTAAAAGACATTACCGTTGCGCAGTATAGGGCGATCGCTCAGCTTGTCATGTACTGCGGTATGTATCTCTTTAGAAAGATACATAAGATAAAAAGGACAATAAGCAATGGACTCCGCCGTTATAGATAAACCCCAATCCAAACTTTCCTTATTTTTTCGTTCGCTAGGCCCCGGCATATTAATGGCATCTGCTGCGGTCGGTGGCTCTCACCTCGTGGCATCAACCAAGGCTGGTGCGATTTATGGTTGGCAATTGGCTGCACTGATTCTGCTCGTAAACCTGTTTAAATACCCTTTTTTCCGAGCGGGCGTACAGTACACCATGGGGACAGGGCTGACCTTGGTTGAGGGCTACGCGAAATTAGGTCGGCCTTATCTATGGCTATTTCTATTTCTGAGCGTGGTATCGGCCGTCATCAATACCGCCGCTTTGTTGATGTTTAGCGCTAGCTTGCTGGGCTACTTCATTCCGTTTTCACTATCAATGGCATCACTCAGTATCATTGTGATTGTCACCTGCCTGATTATATTATTTGCTGGCCATTACAAAGCGCTCGATACGCTATCTAAGGTGATCATGTCGGTGTTAACCATCGCGACTTTACTCGCTGTTTCTATCGCCGTTGGTAACCCTGTTGAGCAAGTAGCCAACTTCGAGCCGCCATCACCTTGGTCTATTGCGGCTATTGGTTTTATCGTCGTGACAATGGGGTGGATGCCTGCACCGATTGAGATCTCCTGTTTAACCTCAGCGTGGCTAAAACGCCAATCAAGCCAGCAAGAAGTAACATACCGCTCTGCTCTATTTGACTTTAATGTCGGTTATATTGGCACGGCGTTTCTTGCCATTATCTTTGTATCGCTAGGCTCTTTGATGCTTTATGGATCTGGCGTTGCGCTTGAAAGCTCTGGTGTTGGCTTCTCCCACCAATTGGTTGGCTTATATGCGGCAACGATTGGCGAATGGTCTCGTTACTTGATCGCGGTAATTGCGTTTTTCTGTATCTTTGGCAGCACGATTACCGTTATTGATGGCTATTCGCGCGTTATTTCGGATTCTCAACGCCTACTGCGCTCGCAACCAGACACTAACCCTAAAACCACTTCAGCGATCATGCTGGTAGTCTCCTTACTTGCATTGGGTATTGTGGTTTTCTGGGCTTCTGCGTTATTGCCTATGCTGAACTTTGCGATGATCCTCGCCTTTATGACCACGCCATTCTTTGCTCTGCTAAATTACACCTTAGTGAGCAAAACTGAGTTACCGGAGCCTTTGGCTGTTGGACCTAAACTAAAGTGGTTATCGATTGCGGGCCTGATTTACTTGTTTGGCTTCTTGGCTGTGTTTATCTGGTGGAAGTGGTTGATGTAAATGAGGTAGCTATCAGTGATTAATGCATTCCGCATAAAGAAACTAAACCGTAAATAAAGAAAAAGGTCTTCAACTGAAGACCTTTTTAATGAGCAATAAATACTTACTTAGTTGTGGCTCACCACAATCAAACGCAGCGAGTCGAGCTGAACCTGAGCTTGGTTGATGTAACCAGTGAGCTCTTTAATTTGTGCGTCGATAGCTTCAATTTCTTCGTCACGAATATTTGGGTTCACCGCTTTCAGTGCTTGCAAACGCTCAAGCTCTGCATTCAAACTGTGCTGCATATCTTGATGAGCTTGTTTGCGTACTTCTTCGACCTTCTCTTCAATAAGAACATCACCGGCTTCAATTAAGCGGTGTACGTCTTTCTGTACCGACGTAACCAACTTGCTACCTAAGTGACGGTTTACAGGGCTGAGCTGACGGTTAAAGCTTTCAAACTCCACTTGAGCAGACAAATCATTACCACGCGAGTCCATCATTAAACGGATTGGCGTTTTCGGTAAGAAGCGCGCGATACCACTGCGTTTTGGCGCTTGCGCATCTACCGCGTAAATCAACTCAAGAAGAATAGTCCCGACTGGTAACGCTTTGTTTTTCAATAGAGATACCGCAGACGTCCCCACCCCTTCACTCATAAGAAGATCGATACCACCCTGGATCATTGGGTGTTCCCAACTGATAAAGTGCATATCTTCACGAGATAACGCTGTATCACGATCAAACGTGATCGTCGCTCCTTCGTATGGCAGACCTGGGTAGCTTGGCACCATCATGTGCTCAGATGGGGTCACAATCAGGGCGTTTTCACCTTTATCGTCTTGATTCAAGCCAATCGTGTCAAAAAGAGAAAGTGCGAAGGTGACCAGATTGGTATCGCCGTCGGTTGATTCAATTTTCTCAACGATTTGTTGTGCTTTTTCCCCGCCATTTGAATGCATTTCTAATAGGCGATCACGGCCTTGCTCCAATTGGGATTTCAGCTCTTTATTCATTTTTGCTGACGCTTCAATGATCTCATCTAGCGTGCTGGTATCACCAGAGGCAAGAATTTCAATCAGATCATCGGAGTACTTATCGTAAACAGCACGGCCTGTTGGGCAGGTTTCCGCAAAAGCGTTCAGGCCTTCATCGAACCAACGTGCTAGGATCGCTTGCGATGTGCCTTTCAGGTAAGGAACATGAATGTCGATATCGCGATTTTGACCGATACGGTCCAAACGACCAATACGTTGCTCAAGCAAGTCTGGGTTGAATGGCAAGTCGAACATGACAAGTTGGTTGGCAAACTGGAAGTTACGACCTTCAGAACCAATTTCGCTACAGATAAGAACTTGTGCTCCACCTTCTTCTTGCGCAAAGTAAGCCGCCGCTTTGTCACGTTCAAGAATCGACATACCTTCGTGGAAAACGGTGGCGCGGATACCTTCACGCTCACGCAGTGCTTGCTCCAATTGCAGTGCGGTACTCGCACGAGAAGCAATCACGAGGATTTTCTCGCTGCGCTTCTCTTTTACTTTTTCAAGCAACCAATTCACACGCGAGTCAAACTGCCACCAGCTCGCGTCATCGCCTTCAAATTCTTGGAAAATTTCTTCCGGGTAAAGGTTCTTCATCGCACGTGCTTCAGAACTCATCTTACCGCCAATCATCCCAGCAACACGCATTGATGTAGTGTATTGCGGTGGAATATCCATTGGCATCAGATGCACGTTACGCTTAGGGAAGCCTTTGATGGCCGCGCGCGTGTTACGGAACAGAACACGCCCTGTACCATGACGATCCATCAAGTTATCGATCAGCTCTTGGCGTGCCGACGCTTTAGCTTCTTCGTCCGCTTCACTTTCGATAATGCGGAAAAGTGGTTCTACGTCTTGTTCAGACAACAACTCAGTGATCTGGTTTTTTGCTTCATTAGGTAGCTTTTCACCGGAAAAGAGTGAAGTAATCGCATCTGCTACGGGTGCGTATTGCTCTTCTTCCTCAACGAATGCTTCGTAATCATAGAAGCGGTCTGGATCCAACAAACGCAGACGAGCAAAGTGACTCTCACGACCAAGCTGCTCTGGCGTTGCAGTCAGTAGCAACACACCTGGAGTACGTTCAGCCAAACCTTCTACCACTTGGTATTCACGGCTCGGTGTATCTTGGCTCCATTCAAGGTGATGCGCTTCATCGACAACCAGTAGGTCCCATTCACCTTCTAGCGCTTGTTCAAAACGCTTACGGCTCTTGCGTAGGAAATCCAAAGAACACAGCACATATTGCTGAGTATCAAATGGGTTTTCTGCATCCGCAAACGCTTCGATACAGCGCTCTTCGTCAAAGATAGAGAAATGCAGATTGAAACGACGCATCATCTCAACCAGCCATTGATGCTGCAGTGTTTCAGGCACCACAATCAAAATGCGTTCGGCACGACCAGACAGAACTTGTTGGTGGATGATCATGCCCGCTTCGATGGTTTTACCCAAACCTACCTCATCCGCCAACAAGACGCGTGGCGCGTGACGACGGCCAACTTCGTGCGCGATGTAAAGCTGATGAGGGATCAAACCTGCACGCATACCACATAGGCCACGCATTGGGCTCTTATGCTGCTCAAACTGGTTGGTTAGCGCACGGTAACGCAGAACAAAGTTGTCCATACGGTCGATTTGACCGGCGTACAACTTATCTTGAGGTTTGTTAAAACGAATTTGGTTGCTAAGGAAAATCTCACGCAGAACAACAGCGGTTTCTTGCGTGTCTTCACGAGTACCGAAATAGGTGTAAAGACCTTCATCTTCCAGTACTTCTTCTACTTTTAGAGACCAACCTTCTTGGCAATCGATGACATCCCCAACATTAAAGGTGACTCGGGTAACAGGTGCATCGTTACGTGCGTAAACTCGGTTTTCCTCTGACGCTGCAAACATCAATGTCACAGTACGAGCATCCATTGCTACAACGGTACCTAAACCTAAATCGCTTTCCGTATCGCTAATCCAGCGCTGCCCCAAAGCAAATGTCATGAATTGACTACCTCGTTATTAGTTCTTGATTCGTATTTCTTGTTGGTCTACTCATGCCCGTGGGCATGGATAATAGTTTAGATCTGATTCTGGCTTCTGCTATGCCGATAGCATTCGTCATTTCAGTATGAACTGAGTATTTTTTAAGCCAGCTCAACATGATAAATCGGACGTAGCCTATACGCAGAAAAAGGTCGCTAATCTTACTTGAAGCTGTGATTTAGGTCACGCCGAAACCGCACCAAGCAGAAACTTTTTTTCCCAAACTCTAAATGCAATCAAATTGTAAAATACTCATGCCAATTATTAAGTTGTAGAACGTAAATATTACGTATACTTCTAATGAGGGGCGTTTAAAACCATTGCATATGATTTAAGCGCGTTAGTACACGATTAGGATCAACACGGGTTTGCAGTAAGTTGTCTTGCTACTCGGTTGCACACTAGCCGACATCAGCCCGACAACCTCTATTGCAAGCAATCAGAGTTAGGTCACTTCACACCTATTTGGAAACGACCTAACAACTCGCATGCAGAGCCGTACTACGGCAAGGAGACGCTATGGGCGATACCGATCGGAAACTGTTTGTACTCGATACCAACATTCTTCTTCATGAACCCTTTGCCATCTTCTCTTTCCAAGAACACGATGTCGTTATCCCCATGACCGTGTTGGAAGAACTCGACCGAATCAAAGACAGCAAGCGCGACGTTGCAAGAGATGCGCGCGTGGCTATTCGCACCTTGGAAGATTTGTTTAAAGAAGCAACGCCAGATGAAATCTCTGAAGGCATTCCTGTTTCTAAAGACAACCCCGACCAAGGTACTATTTCCATTTTGGCGGATTTTGAACTGCAGGAAACTGTCAAAGCCTTCGCCGACAAAGCCGGTGACAACCGTATTCTCAACGCGGTGCTTTATCTGCAAAATAAACGTGCACCACGTGAAGTGGTACTGATCACGAAAGACATCAACATGCGTCTGCGAGCCAAAGGGGCTGGTGTACGCTTTGTTGAGGACTATAGAACCGACCAACTGATTGACGACATTCAATACCTAACCAAAGGCTTTCAATTGCGTGAAGGTGATTTCTGGAGCGGTATTGAGGAAGTAGAAAGCTATGCTCTGGGCGGAAAAACTTACCACAAACTCAGTCGCGAACCCTTCGACCCAACCTTTATCAACCAATACGTTATTGATGAAGACAGTGACTTTGCTGGTCGCGTAGAAACCATCAATGAAGACAAGCTAACGCTTCTCGACCTGAGCCGCGAACGTCTAATGCATCGTAAGGCTTGGGACATCACACCTAAAAATATCTACCAGGGAATGGCGTTAGATGCCTTACTCGATCCAGAAATTGACTTGGTGATTCTAACGGGTGCGGCGGGTAGTGGTAAGACATTACTGGCAATGGCAGCAGCATTGGAGCAAACCATTGAAAAAAGCATGTTCGATAAAATTATCGTAACACGTAACACGCCAGATATCGGTGAATCCATCGGCTTCTTACCCGGCTCCGAAGAGGAGAAAATGATGCCGTGGTTAGCGGCGGTGACCGATACCTTGGAAGCACTACATAAACACGATCACTGCACTGAAGGCTCATTGAAGTACATCTGCGATAAAGCCAACATTCAATTTAAATCGATCAACTTTATGCGTGGCCGTTCGATTCAAAATGCGTTTGTACTGCTTGATGAGTGTCAAAACCTCACTGCATCACAAATCAAAACCATCATTACCCGCTGTGGCGAAGGAACCAAAATCGTCTGCTCCGGTAACTTGGCGCAGATTGACTCTCATTACCTCACCCCAGTGACATCAGGGTTGACGTACATGGTTGAGCGCTTCAAGAACTTTGAAGGCAGCGCAAATATTCACCTCAACGGCGTGGTTCGTAGCCGCTTGGCGGAATTTGCTGAAGAAAACCTGTAATTGACACCGACTCACAAAGTAAAAGAGCGCTCTAATGAGCGCTCTTTTTATAACGATTCGACTGAGTTACTCAGTGCCACCCACCGTCAGTGAGTCCAGCTTCAAGGTCGGCTGACCAACACCAACTGGCACACTTTGACCTGCTTTACCACATACGCCAACGCCCTTGTCGATACTTAGGTCGTTACCGACCATAGACACTTGCTGCATTGCTTCGATACCTGAGCCAATCAACGTCGCACCTTTAACAGGGCGCGTAATTTTACCGTTTTCAATCAAGTACGCTTCCGATGCAGAGAACACAAACTTACCCGAAGTAATGTCCACCTGGCCGCCACCAAAGTTTGGCGCATACAACCCTTTCTCGACCGTCGAGATAATTTCTTCTGGCGTATGTTCACCTGGAAGCATGTAGGTGTTGGTCATACGAGGCATTGGCAAGTGTGCATACGATTCACGACGACCATTACCCGTTGGATTTACACCCATTAGCCGCGCATTTAGCTTGTCTTGCATGTAACCTTTCAGCACACCATTTTCGATAAGCGTGTTGTACTGACCGTTTACCCCTTCATCATCCACATTCAGTGAACCACGAAGGTCTTTTAACGTGCCGTCATCGACGATGGTACACAGTGAAGACGTCACTTGTTGACCCATTTTTCCAGAGAACACTGACGACTCTTTGCGGTTAAAGTCACCTTCTAGTCCATGACCTACCGCTTCGTGTAGCAACACGCCAGGCCAGCCAGAGCCCAATACCACTGGCATCATGCCTGCTGGTGCGGCTTCTGCTTCAAGGTTGATTAACGCCATGCGAATCGCTTCGTCTGCATAATGGAAAGCTTGTTTCACACCATTGCTTTCCGTTAAAAAGAAATCGTAACCGAAACGGCCGCCGCCACCAGCACTACCGCGTTCACGTCGTTCACCTTTTTGTGCGAGCACGCTAATAGACAAACGCACCAAAGGACGAATATCGCCTGCATAAGTACCGTCTGTTGCCGCAACAAGCATCTGCTCATGCACACCGCTGATGCTGATCGAAACTTCTTTAATCAATGGTTCTTTAGTGCGGATGTAAGCATCTAGAGATTTGAGCAATTCTGTTTTTTGCTGCTTTTCCCATTCAGCTAGTGGATTCACAGCCGCGTAGTACGCTTGGTTTTCGGTGCGTTTAAACGCTTGGACTTTGCCATTTTGCCCTTGCTGAGCAATACCGCGCGCCGCCATTGCACTCTGCTTCAGGCCTTCAGGCTGGATTTGATCAGAGTAGGCAAAGCCTGTTTTCTCGCCAGTTACTGCACGGACACCAACACCACAATCAATGTTAAAAGAGCCATCTTTGATGATGCTATCTTCTAGAACCAGAGACTCATGCCAGCTGGACTGAAAGTAAATGTCCGCATAATCGATCTGGCGCGTCGCAATGCTGGCAAGCGTGTCAGCAATGTCTTGTTCTGTCAGACCATTTGGGGCAAGGAGTGCCTGTTCTATTTGGTTTGTGCTCATAGTTAGCTCTTTTATTTCCGTCTCAATTCATTTTGAAAGCGACTGTGTTGAGTCAGCGGCATATTCTGCCTTACTTGTTGGCTTTGTGACAAATCTATCTCTGTCACCAATAAGCCTACTTCATCCTGAAGCTGTTTATGGATACGTCCCCAAGGGTCAACGACCATTGAGTGTCCCCATGTTTTTCGTCCACATGGATGCGTTCCAGTTTGTCCGCTTGCCAAAATCCAACATTGTGTCTCAATCGCTCTAGCTCGCAATAATACTTCCCAGTGAGCTTGCCCCGTCACAGCGGTAAACGCAGCGGGCACCACAATGATATCCGCCCCTTCTTGACGCAATACTTTATAAAGTTCTGGGAAACGTAAATCATAACAAATACTCAATCCAACACTGCCGATATCAGTTTCCGCAACGACTATTTGATTACCCGCCATAAACGTATCCGACTCACGATAACTACCATAACCATCGGCTACGTCGACATCAAACATATGCAGTTTGTCATAGTGAGCAATGCATTTACCGTGCGGCGGCAATACAAGTGTTGTTGTCGTGACACCTTTTGCGGTTTGAATGGGCATGCTTCCGACAATTAGCGTTAACTGGTTCTTTCTAGCGATTTCACAGAGCCGCTGTTGAATCATGCCACTGCCAAGTGGCTCTGCATGTTGATGATAAGCTTCGCGACTGGCAAATAGCACTGTATTTTCAGGAGTAAGGACAAGTTTGGCACCTTGCTTGCTCGCTAAAGCACACTGTTTTTCAATGAAGTCCAAATTCTCGTTAATATCCGGACCCGAAGTCATTTGAATAATGCCAACACGTTCCATGTGTTTCCTCCCTATTCCACTATATTCGGTGAATTATTTGGCCTGTTCACGCAGTTTTTCTGGTAGCTTGTATTCACCTTTACTTCGCGAAATTTCTTTCACCGTTGGTGAATCTAGTGGGCCTTTCACTTCATAATTGACTTGAGTGAAGACCTCAACCACCGGAGATATCACCGTAGAGATGGCCAAGACATACAAAGCAGTTTGAGGCGCAACGGCAAACGCGGTCAGCATTGGTAAGCCTGATGTGATGTCTGGTGTGAATTTCACTTCCGCATCAACCATTCTGCTGTTCATATTAGCGATACCGCGGATTTGCATTTCCCCTGCTAACGCATCCATTACGATATCATTGGTGATAAACACACCGTCTTGGATTTTGCCCGTTCCCGTGATCGAGTTGAATGCCATGCCTTTATCGAATACGTCGGTAAAGTCGAGCTGCATCTTACGGATGATAGAATCCAAGCTGAACAAGCCTAACAAGCGTGCCGCACCACTAACTTCACTGATCACGCCTTTACCAAATTCCGTTGAGACGTTTCCTTGCAAGGTTTGTGTCTTCATTGACCAAGGTGCGCCGTCCCATTCCATATTGGCATTGATCTCAAATGGTGCTTGTTGAATGCCTGATGTAATACCAAAGCGCTCCATAAGATCGGTGTTGTTATCACCTTTCATTTTCATGGTTAAGTTGGAATGGCTACTCTCTTTCGTCAGGTCCCACCAACCACCCATATCAATGCGGTTTTTGCCGCTACTAAAGGTGATATTTTTCCACTCCAAGCGGTTCTCGCGACGCTGCAAATCAACATTCACTTTGCCCACTTTGTAGCCTTGCAGCCAAAAATCATCAATGTTCAAAGTTAAGTTTGGCATCTCAGCGTGAAACTTGCGGTCAAAATTGGTAATCAAAGGTGCGTTTTGATCTTCACTCGCAAAGATTGAGCTGCGCTCTTTGGTCATCTCTTCAAACCCTGGGATGTACAGATGCAAGTGCTCTAAAGAGACCGATAGATCATAGGGTTTCAGATAGTTAGCTTTCCCTTTAACCTCTTGACTGTCCACATCGAGTTGCCAACTCAAATTTTTCTTGCTTGCAGAAAAATCCACATCATGAAACTCAATCCCACCGAACTGTAAGTTTGGCGTTTCAACTTCAATGCGTGTCGGCAATGGAATGGTTGGCGTTTTCATGCTTGCCAAAACAGACGATGACGGCTTGCTCTCAGAGACCTGCGCAAGCTCAGCCCATTGGTCTAAATTCAGTTCTTCGACACGCACCGAAGCATCGTGCCCGACAATAGGACTAATCCGGAAGCCACCTTTGCCAACCATTAAATGAGTCGCAGTCAGAACCGGGACATCGCCAGCGATATCTATCTCAGTTTGATACTTCACATTTGGGATCTGTAGTCTTGCTGAAATACTCTCTTGGTTGCCGGATGCTTGCAGTTTCGCTTGCCCAGACTCGCCAATTTGTTTCGCTAAAGGATAAGGATATTGACTAGCCAGACGATTTAGCTGCGCCAGCACTTCAAGCTGATAAGTGAAACCAACATCATTGAGTTGCAAGTCAATGTCCATTTGCCACGGCGCATGGCCAGAAACAAGGTTTAACCAACGCTCACCGACATAGGGCTTGAGAGGCTCGACATCCCAATCTCCTAGTGTATTAATTGTCACGTTGTAGCCTTGCTCCGCACTCTCTCCATGGAAATCAAGAGAGATAGGCTGTTGTAATAATTCGGCCGACAAACCCGATGTGGTAACCACATCATTGTCGAAGGTGATACGCCCTGTGGCGTTTTCAAGCGTCATTGGCGGCGCTTCAATATCAACACGATTTTCTGTTAAATCGGCATAACCCCAAGCGCGAGACTCTTTCTCAAAATCAAACGGTATATTGAGTTGAAACTCAGAGTAAACGGGACCACTCACTTGCAGCGCTGTCAATGCGGCACCGACTGAATCCACTAATGGCGTCGCCATCATGTAGTCACGGACTTCATTACCCGGCGCGCTTGCTTTCGCTTCAATCTCGATGTGTCCACCTTCTGCCAACTCAGGGATTCGCCCAGTGATACGCTTGGCATGAACGCCATTTAGTGTGGCTGATTTTGAATCCAAATACATGGCATCATTTTCAAACAGCAAGTCTAGCTGCAAATCCGTGATGGTTGGCCATGCCGTATCAAAGCTAAATTTCGCGTCTTTTAATCCAACCCAAGCTTGGAACATGCCATTATGTTCTTTGTAAGGAAAATCCCCTAACTCGCCATACCACAACAATTTTGCTGTGTTCACTTTACCACCCTGAATCGCGGTCGAAAGATAGTCGGTCAAGTCTTGTCCAAGTGCCAGAGTCGGTAGATAGCGCCATGTCTCACCCGCGTTGTAGAGATCCGCTTCGGCATAGAACGATAAAAATGGGCTTTGTTCTTTTGGAAAATCAAGACGGAATGCCCCCAGGACTTGAAGATCAGGCGTTGCTGCCGTCACTTTATCCGACCACAAGCGCCAGCCGCTCTCATCTTGCTGCCAGATAATATCGACTTCACCTTGTTTGATATTCAGCGGAGCTTGGAATACATCGCCGTACGGAAAGACATCATCAATGACGGTGACTTTTGCTTTAGCTTGATTCACATCCCCCGATACGCTGCCCTGTACGTGATGAAACCCGGGTAGGAGCTCCCATTGTGTCATCGCGAGTTCATCCAGTTCAGCCGAGTAGCGTAAGGTGTCTAAACCACCGTTCATTGACAATCGGACATCTTCGACCCGACCTTTCGGTGCTAGTTTGTTAATAAGGTCACTGGTCGACTCTGACTCTGGAGCCAGCTTAATGAGCGGAATGAGTGCTTCAATGTCGAGTTGAGAGAGATTAAGCATCCAGCCGTTTGGTTGCCAATCAAACGCGACGTCTAGCTCTGGCCAAGGGGTATTATCGGTTCTGATCTGAAGTGAGTGGCCATTTACTTTCCAGCCTTGTTTATCTGGTCGAAGATTGAAAATTCCAGACTCAATAAACAGCTCATGATGTCCATCTTCATTCCACACCAACTCGGAAGGCAGCAATTCAACATAAGCATCATGCGGTTGGCTATGTTTGAGCGTTAGCCAAGTATTTAAGCTGACTTTACCCGACTCTGCTCCTGACTCTTCTTGCATGTAAGTGGTCAGCCAAGGTGTGACCGAGACATCTTGAGCACTCACGTAAAACTCACCAGATACATCGCGCAACGAGCCATGATCTTTAAAGTTAGCGCTTACTAACAATGAGTTCAGGCGAACATCGGCAATGCTAACCGTGCCTTCGGCTACGTGACGTTTCCCTTGATTGCTCCAACGAAGCTGCTCAATATCTAAACGGCGAGTTTCACCAGACACCGACTTATACCAAATCCGTGAATCGCTAATAGTGAAGTCTTCGAACTGACGTAAAAGAAGTGAGTCGAGTTGGTCAATGAGTTTCACTTCGCTCTTATCCACTTCAGGCTTCGGATCTTGACGATGAGAAGTCGGCAGAATGTCTACCGTGTGAATGTCTAAAGCGAGGTTATGAATGGTAAGGTCTGCAACTACAGGTTTAAGTTGAAAAAGAGATTGAATAAGGTCGAACTCAATTTGGACTTCTTCAACAGCGAAGCGTGCATCTTGCACGTTTGGTAGATTTGCCTCTAAACCCAGTAACGCAATTGAGGGATGATTATTGCGCCACGTCCCTGCGACATTAGCAATAGAAACGTCAAAACCTGTGCCTTGTTTGACCCAGGTTTTGATCTCATCTTGGAAATGGTTAAGTTGCGGCAGTGTGACGCGAAGCGTGGTTACTAATATGGCTAATAACACCAATACAGTAACTAAACTCCACGCACAAAAACGCCCAAAACGGTTAACACCAGAATTCACAAATGTTCCAAATTACATCATTACGACGTCAAACTGTTCCTGAATGTACAGGGGTTCAGCCTGAACTCGCACTTGCTTGCCAATAAATACTTCGAGCTCTGCCAACGCATGAGACTCATCGCCCAATAGCGCTTCAGCAACAAACGGCGATGCGTACACGACAAAATTATCGGCGTCGTAAGCACGGTTCACACGAGTAATCTCGCGTAATATCTCAAAGCATACGGTTTCGACCGTTTTCACGCTGCCACGGCCTTCACAAGTAGGACAGCCAGAACACAAGATATGTTCAATACTTTCTCGTGTGCGCTTGCGCGTCATTTCAACTAAGCCAAGCTGGGTAAAGCCGTTGATGTTGGTTTTTACTCGGTCTTTCGCCAGCGCCGTTTCCAGTGAGGTAAGTACTCGCTGACGATGCTCTTCGGATGCCATATCGATAAAATCAATAATGATGATACCGCCGAGGTTACGTAAACGTAGCTGACGCGCAATAGCTTGCGTTGCCTCTATATTGGTATTGAAGATAGTCTCTTCGAGATTACGACGACCAACAAATGCACCCGTGTTGATGTCGATGGTGGTCATGGCTTCGGTTTGATCGATGATCAAATAGCCGCCCGATTTTAGCTCGACCTTGCGCTCTAAAGAACGCTGAATTTCGTTTTCGGTGTCGTACATGTCAAAGATTGGCTTGTCACCTTCGTAAAGCTCAAGCTTATCTGTTAACTCCGGTACATACTCAGAAGTGAATTCTTTCAGGTTTTCATATTCAAGGCGGGAGTCGACCATGATCTTATCGAGCTCTGTGCCAACAAAGTCACGCAGAATGCGTTGAGCTAAGCCGAGTTCACCGTAAAGTGTTGAGCGCGTTTTGTATTTTGAGCGACGCTCCATGACTTTTAACCACAAACGCTTTAGAAATGCCGCATCTTGAGAGAGCTCTTTTTCATCAGCGCCTTCTGCCGCGGTACGAATGATAAAGCCACCGTGCTCATCGCAGTAATGGTTCACCACCTTTTTCAAGCGCTCGCGCTCTTTTTCACTTTCAATACGCTGCGAAACACCGACATGGCTGGCCCCCGGCATAAAAACAAGATAACGCGAAGGTAAGGTGATATCCGTCGTTAAACGCGCACCTTTCGTGCCGAGCGGATCTTTGACCACTTGCACAACAATGTCTTGTCCCTGGCGTACCAGCTCAGAGATATCACGGACTTGAAACTGCTGTTTTTCGTTTTCTGCCACACATTCGGTATGAGGAACAATATCTGACGCATGTAAAAATGCCGCTTTATCTAAACCAATGTCGACGAAAGCCGCCTGCATACCTGGTAACACTCGGCTTACTTTGCCTTTGTATATATTGCCCACAATACCGCGACGCGATTCGCGCTCGATATGTATTTCTTGTAGTACTCCACCTTCAATCATGGCCACACGAGTTTCACTCGGGGTCACGTTAAGCAGCAATTCTGCACTCATGTGCAC
>NZ_WXWS01000136.1:0-16083 GCF_009904715.1 Vibrio sp. V42_P2S4T144
ATCTTAATTACGCTAAACCCCGGCGATCTCAAGATAATGTATTCAGCGCGAACGACTTGGTTGTTAACCACAAGACAGTTGGACATCAACCTTTTGAAATCCATCGGGAGTTAGAGGCAAACATAATGAAAAATAAAACTCAGCCGTACTTAGCTGGCCGCTTCTTCGACAGTATCTCCTCTGGCTTATTCATGATGGCGCTGCCATGGGTCATGCTTTCCGAACCTAACATGGGCACTTTCGTAGCTTTAGTTTCTCTGAGCTGCACCGCGATTTCTTTTCTAGCAACGCCTTTCTTTTCCACTTTAATTGACCGACATTCACGCAAAGTACTACTCGTGCTCAATCAATGGATTCAATCGGGTATGGCTTTGGTGGTGTTCATTGCTTATTGGTTAGGGTTTGAGTCACACTGGTTGCTGGCTTTTGCGCAATTGGTGTATTGGGTTTCGAGTAATTTTGCATGGACGACCAACAACGCCTTCACCCAAGAAAATTATCAGCACCATGAGTATGCGAAAATTTCGGGTCAGCAAGAAATTGTAATGCAATCCACAACCCTCGGAGCTGGCGCGTTGGGTATTGTTTTGCTTGAAATGTGGGGTATGAAAGAGTTTGCTTTGTTTGCGGCCAGCGCCTCTGCGTTAGCAGCGATGTTCTATATTCTGACGCCTTATACCCAACAATTAAGGGCATCAAAATCCGTTGCTTTCATCGCGCAACTCAAAGAGAGCAAACAAATATTCCGTCTCGAACCCCGATTTTATGGCTTTATTCTGCTCTCTTGCCTCTCTTATCCTGCATTGACGTATTTGAGCAAACTGGTGCCGATTTGGTTTTCTGAACAAGGCATCTCTGGCGATTGGTTTGCAGGGTTCAACATCAGTTTTGGCCTCGGCTCGTTGCTAACCGGCTTTATTGTCACCAAAGTGCTAAGCCGTTCCTCCCATAGCCACATTATGTTCGCTTCGATGGTTATGGTCTCTTTTGCGCTTATCGGGATGAGTTTTGCGATGAGCCCGCTGACCATCTTATTGTTTACGGCGCTGTTTGGCGTATTTAACGCGCTAAATCGCATTGCGAGAGTCAACTGGATGCATCACACCGTAGCGGTTCATCAACGAGGTCGCGTCGATGGCGGCATCAGCATGTTTGCCACCACCATTCAATCTCTCAGTTACGTCCTGATTGCAATATTGAGTCATTACGAACTAACACAATACGGTTTTGCAATCGCAGCTGCTGTCATGGTATTAGCAGTGATTTTGATGGGATTACTCAGCCGAGACGTCGAGCCGTTTAACGACCTGCCCCTTCATGCAGCAGCAAAGTGAAGCATAGAAATTGAGAAGTTGAGAAATTGAAAAAGCGAGATAGGAAGGCAACCAACATCGTCTTCCTATTTTTTACGCCAGCACTTTTGCCTCTATCGCTTATCAGCAAGGTTGGGTATTCTGAGGTGACCAACATGAGCAGAGAGAAATCGCAGTGAACTTAAGGCAATTAGAAGTCTTTTACGCCATTATGCAAGCAGGAACGGTGTCAGGCGCGGCTCGCTTACTGCACGTTTCCCAACCTAATGTCACTCGAGTTCTCGCCCATACAGAACAACAACTGAGCTTCGCTTTATTTGAGCGTGTAAAGGGCCGTCTCGTTCCAACTCAAGAAGCCAAAGCCTTATTGCCAGAGGCTGAAAAAGTCTATCAACAACTCGGACAATTTCGCTCTCTGACCAACAAAGTCAAACAGGGAACTCAACATTTACGAGTCGGTGCTCCGCCTGTTTTGGCCGCACACTTGTTAGCGCCGACTGTCGCGTTGCTGTCGAAAGAGCACGGCATCTCCTTTGAGCTCTCAACGGCTAATCGCGATGAGCTGTGCTCAGGTTTACTGAAACATGAACTGGATGTCGCCATTGCGTTCGGTGAAGAAACGCCACCAGCGATCATGGGACACATGTTATTAAAAGAAAACTTGGCGCTAATTGCCCCTAAAAGCGCAGCGATACCCACAGAAAAAACCGTCACTTTAGAAGAACTCATCAGTCACGATTTACCCATTATCGGTTTAGATAGCCGAGACCCTCTGGGCTTGCTGTTACATCAAACCTTGTCAGCGCGTGACGAGCATTATCAACATGCCATTACCGTCCGCAGCTACTCCGCGGCGGCTGAACTGGTGAAAAACGAAGCAGGATTCGCGATTGTAGACCCTTGGACTGCAAAACAATATCGCCAAGATAATGCCGTTTCCGTGCATGCTTTGGAGCCAAATATGTCCTTCTCCGTCTCTATTTTATTCGCAGAGCACACACCTCAATCCATTGCGACAAAGCAATTTATCACCGCCCTAAAACAACAGATGGGTTAAAGGTATAACCTGAAGTTATACCTGCCTAACAAATAAGCATTCGGTTTCCTAAATCAGTCTGGCTACATTAATGAGCAATAACGATGACGAAGGGAACCATCATGCAAATTGCTCAACCTTACCTACTCTTTCTTGGCGATGTAACCGATCCACTCGCAGCAAAAACCGCGCGTGGCATATACCAATGGCGACCTGAGATTTGTCTTGGCCAAATCCGCCTGACGCCAGAAACCGTATCGCTTGGTTTAACCGACATGACACTACAACAAGCGCAGCAGCAAGGAGCAAAAACGCTGGTGCTCGGCACGGCAAATCCAGGAGGCGTCATTCCCGAAGCTTGGCAAGCAACCTTACTTGAAGCGGCAGAGATGGGATTTGAAATTGCATCGGGCATGCACCAACGTTTGGCGGAACTTTCTCCTCTTGCCGATCTAGAACAACGCGGATTAACCAAACTGTATGATGTTCGCCATTATGATGCCCCGCTCAAGGTCGGCAATGGCAAAGCTCGCGCAGGCAAGCGAGTACTTACTGTAGGAACAGATTGCTCCGTTGGCAAAATGTACTCTGCCCTCGCCATTGAGCACACATTAAAGCGTAAAAACTGTCGCGCAGAGTTCAAAGCAACGGGTCAAACTGGAATTCTCATCGCAGGCAGTGGCATTTCAATTGATGCCGTAGTTGCCGATTTTATCTCCGGCGCAGTAGAAACGATCAGTCCTGAGTTCACCGATCACGATTGGGACATCATCGAAGGGCAAGGTTCGTTATTTAACCCTTCGTTTGCTGGCGTAAGTTTGGGATTACTTCACGGCGCACAAGCTGACGCTCTGATACTGTGCCATGAGATTGGTCGCCCGCACATCCGCAACTTACCACATGCGAGCTTGCCAACCATTGAACAAACGATAGAAGCGAATCTGGCCGCTGCTCGCCTAACAAATCCAAACGCTCAATTAGTGGGTATTTGCTTAAACACTTCGGCGCTCAGCGAAGAAGATGCTGCCCAGTTATGCCAGGATTGGAGCGACAAATACCAAGTGCCCGTCACCGACCCTGTACGTTTTGGCGTTGATGCGGTTGCAGATAGGCTCCTTACGATTTAAGAAACATTTACGGTTTAGAAAATAACTGCGGTTTAGGGAAAACTAGTGAGATGAAAATTCATGTAGAACCTGTCACGATTGCCATGGCGACACCATTTCGCATCTCTCGCGGCAGTCGGACAGAGTGCCACGTAGTCCGAGTGACAATTGAACATCGAGGCATGACCGCCCAAGGTGAATGCACGCCATACCCTCGTTATGGTGAATCGGTTGAATCGGTGATTAAGGCGATTTCTCACGCCGCACATGAACTGCAAAGTTTGTATGCCAAAGGCGAAGCTGATGTCATGGTTCTCAAAAGCCAGCTTCAATCGTTATTGCCCGCGGGGGCGGCAAGAAATGCATTGGATTGCGCCCTTTGGCATCTTCACGCGATTTTGAGCCACAAGCAGCAGGTTAACGACCTCTTTACGTTACCAGAGGCGATTGTGACGGCGATGACGGTTTCTATCGACACGCCGCAAGCGATGGCCAAACAGGCGCAAGCTTACGTTAGTCAAGGCGCAAAACTGCTAAAGGTAAAACTGGATGGTGAACACGTACTTGATCGCGTTGCAGCAGTACGCGATGCTGCGCCGCACGCGCAAATTGTTTTAGATGCGAATGAAGCATGGCAAGGCCTCGACCTCGCGACGGTATTTGCTCAACTCGAACCGCTAGATATCACCATGATCGAACAACCGTTGCCACAAGACTGCGATGACGTACTCGCCAGCATTCCGCACCCCATTCCACTTTGCGCCGATGAAAGTTGTCACACCAGAGAGCAATTGCATCAGTTGGTTGGCAAATATGAAATGGTGAATATTAAGCTAGATAAAACTGGCGGGCTCACTGAAGCACTATTATTAGCCGACGACGCCCAAAAACTCGGTTTTAGCCTCATGTCCGGTTGTATGTTGGGGACGTCGCTGGCGATGCGAGCCGCGTTACCTATTGCAACTCAGGCAAGCGTTGTCGATCTTGATGGCCCGGTGCTGCTCGGACAAGATGTAACGCCAAGCTTGGTTTATTGCGACGGCGAAATCGTTCTTTCCAAATAGCCTAAACAATCCAGAGGTTTTGCTCCAAAAGTCAGAACCTCTGAGTTTATGATCTCGATTAAAAGACAATCAGCCCCATCATGAAATAAGTCACATAAATTATATGGTTATTGAGGCATGCTAAGATTCCAGTAGTCCAAGAAGGTGGTCTTATGCATCGAGTCATCCGGAAAATGACGTGGAAAACGAATAGGCGGTAATCCCGCCCTACTCCAATGCAGTGCGTGGGTTTCTATAACAACCCACTTCCTAGCAATTCGTAGGTTTTTCACGCCATCTTGCAAGGAGGCTCTATGCCTATCAACAAAATACGCAATATCGCTTTTGTCGGCCAAACCGGGACCGGTAAAACCACGCTGATAGAAAAACTGCTCTTCACCTGCGATGCCACGCACCATTTAGGCAGCGTAGAAAAAGGCGATACCGTTACCGACTTCGACCCTCAATCCATCCAATATCAACACAGTATTGAAGCAACGCCAGTCGCACTGCGCTGGAATAAACACCGGCTCAATATCATCGACACTCCGGGACAAAACGAGTTACTTGGCCGTACTATCAGCGTTTTTCCTGCCGTTGAAACATCTGCCCTTGTCATCGACCCTCAAACCCCACTTAACCAAACTTCCGATCGCTTATTCACCTTTGCTAAAGAGCAGCAAAAATGTCAGATGATCATCATCAATAAGCTCGATAACCACGGTAATCAGTTAGAAAGATTGATGGAGAACATCGTTGAGCATTTTGGGGACCACTGCTTGCCGATCAACTTACCTTCGGCTGACGGGGAATCTGTAGTTGACTGCTATTTCGAACCAGAATTGGGACGAGAAACCTTACTTGCAACGGTAGATGAAGCTCATGAGACCTTAATTGACCAAGTCATCGAAGTCGATGAAGAACTGATGGAACTGTATCTGGAACAAGGCTCCGAACTCACCGCAGAGCAACTGCATGATCCGTTTGAAGAAGCACTGAGAACTGGACATGTGATTCCGGTCTGTTTTGTCTCAGCACAAACCGGCACGGGCGTCGAGTTGCTGCTGCGCACCTTGGCGGAGATCATGCCCATGCCAAACGAGGGTAACCCTCCTCAACTGGAAAAGAACGGCAAAAAAATCAAAGTAAATTGCGAAACCTTAGAGCACACCGTCGCACACGTGTACAAAGTCAGCGTCGACCCATATATGGGAAAACTTGCCTACTTACGTGTGTATCAGGGGGAAATCAATGCGGGCAGCCAGCTTTATATTGGCGAAAGCAACAAGGCATTTAAAGTTGGGCACTTATATCAACTGCAGGGCAAAGATAGAACCGAGATCCCTCGCGCGCTTGCGGGCGACTTCTGCGTTTTAGCCAAAGTGGATGATCTCGAATTCGATTCAATCGTTCATGACTCTCACGAAGAAGATGGAGTTCAACTCAAAACGTTGGATCTTCCTGACTCCATGTATTCTTTGTGCTTGAAGCCTCTTAAGCGTGGAGATGAGCAAAAATTAGGAGATGTGCTGAATAAAATTGCCAGTGAAGACCCTTCTCTGCGCATCGAACATCGCGCTCGCACCAACGAAACCATCATCAGCGGCCAAGGGGAGTTTCACCTCAAAGTCGCATTAGAAAAGATGGCGAACGTGTACAAACTGGACGTCGAAACCTGCCAACCAAGCGTCGAATACTTTGAAACCATCACCAAACCTGCCGAAGGGCATTATCGACACAAAAAACAAAGTGGCGGTGCAGGTCAGTTTGGTGAAGTGCAATTGAAGGTTCGTCCACTCGAACGTGGCGCCGGATTTAAGTTCATCAACAAAGTGGTGGGTGGCGCAATTCCAACCGCGCTCATTCCTGCTGTAGAAAAAGGTATTTTGCAAGCGTTAGAGGAAGGCGCGATTTCTGGCAACCCAATTAAGGATGTGGAAGTCACCGTTTATGACGGTAAATATCACTCCGTCGATTCGAAAGAAATTGCGTTTGTCATCGCAGGTAAGAAAGCGTTTTTAAATGCGATTAACAACGCCGATCCTATTGTGCTAGAACCCATTGTCCAGATGGAACTGCACATCCCAACCGCGAATGTTGGCGATGTTTCTGGTGATTTATCTGGCAACCGAGGCTTAATCGAAGGCTCCGAGCCAATCGACAGCAGCTTCACCTTACTCAGAGCCAAGTCACCTGTAAACGAGCTGCAAGATTACGCTCGTCGATTACGCTCTATCACTGGTGGTGAAGGCAGCTTTAGTATGACCTTAAGCCATTACGAGCCTGCGCCACCAGCAGTGCAAAAACAGGTCTGCCAAGGCAGTACACAACAAGGTTAATTCCCTAAGATTCAAATCAATCACATAAACAAAAAAGCGCCCTCATTTTGAGGGCGCTTTTAGGTAAAAGAAAAATTATTTATCGAGAGACAAACCTATCTGACTGATTTTGCTTTCAAACTCTTCGATGCTGTTCGCTTTGTAAGTCGGAGCACCGTTAAAGTAGCGCGGTTTCTCTGGCAGCATCGCATTTTTCAGCTCTTGTTCTTGATCGATATTGTCATGGTAAACCGTTACACGATTTGGAATATCCTGCTTCATTACAGCCATTTTGGTTCTCCTTTATTAAGACGAATAGTAAGCGTAGAACGAATTTATCGGAGTACAGGCGAGACTGTGTAAAATTTAGACACTCACAGCAAAATCATATTTAAACAGTTGCATTTAATATTTTTGAGGCACTTTGTCGTGGCTATTGGCAAACGTGAGTGCAGCGATTAAGGTGAGCTCTCTCTACATGAAGACAGGAAGTCCGGTGTCGCAACAAGAACTCAACCAAATGGGCAGTGCCAAAGTTTTTCTCATCGAAAAAGATGGCGTCCAAGTAATAGAAAAACGTAACCCTACTCAAATAGAAGTGGCGTTTTATCAACGCTATGCCGAGCAGTTTAACGCGCTTGGAATACACGTACCGCGCTTGATTCAACTCGACGACCAGAAAAACGTTCTGTACATTGAATACGTTCCCCACGCAGTCGAGCAAGCATTCTTACTTGAAGATGATCGAGTCATTGAACAACTCGTCAAACTGCACCAACTTCCACCAATATCAGATGGTATTTATCACCGCCACCAGTGGACACCACAAGCGACTCAACAAGCACTCACTACACTTAAACTGGGCTCAGAGACAGAACAGTTCTTCCACCAGCTACAACAACGATCGGCGCACCTTTTCGATGGGCAGAACTTGATCTCCGGAGACACGAATGCAGGAAACTGGGGACAGCGTAGAAATGGCGAGCTGGTGCTGTTCGACTGGGAGCGCTTTTCTACAGGGCATGTCGCGATAGATTTAGCGCCGCTCATCGAGGGCATGGGCACATTTGATGATTACTTGAAGGTGGCAGGCAAGTATGTAAAGTGCGCCGAGAAAGGTGAAACAACAGAATTGGCGCGCGATATCGGATTAGCAAAAGCGTGGATCGTCGTCGAGGTAGTCAACATACTGGTCTCCAGAAAAAATCCGCAGACCAGCAAATATTTGGACTGGTTTCGACGAACCTTGCCGCAATGGGCCAAAAGCCTTAGCGCTCAGGTGATGAGTTAGGCTCTGAGATTTGATATAAACGCCTTTCAGGTTCTGCGCATGAGGTTTCGCAGTTGCATACTTTATCAACACCGACGTTGTTTAAACCGCCGCAACTTCCTTGAATACGCTTGTTATGAAAAATGACGCCAAGTGACATCAACAAAATGATTGCGAGAAAACCAAGAAAGGTAAATAACCAAACCATATTAACCTGCCTTATTAGCCATCGACTCTAGCTTAAGTATAGCAGGGCTAGATGTTGCTTTGAGTAGCGCCTTAGGTCTTGCCAACAAGGAGGGTTTTGATTTTTGGCCACCACAACCACAGGAGCCGCAGCCGCCTTTTTGTTTGTGAACACTTTTCTTATGATTGTTTGATGGGCGTCCTTGAGAGGGCTCAATCAAAGGCTCTCTTGGAACCGCAAGCACATCTTCCAAGGAACTACGAGTAGACAGCCTAAATACTGGCGTGCCACTGCTAAGTAGCTTTGCCAATACACGTTCACCAATATTTCGCACAAGAACAGCATCCACATTGTACCCTTGTAGAGACTGAATCAACTGAGACTTCGCATTGCAACCCGCTTGTGGCATAGAAGCAATGTTCGCTAAGTTTTTTAGCATACCGTCAGTATCAGAATAAATAGCGATGTATGGTGCTTTTACAAAGTGGTTTGCCACCCGCTCACCATCATTAGGAATAGCATAAATCATAAGTTTGACTCCTCATTCGGAAAAACTAATGCATGACCTTCAACTAAACTTTTTGCGACTTTCAATCTTGCACTTTTTACTGTGTTACCAAAAGTTTGTCTAGAAACGCCCATCTGCTCCGCAGCTTGCTGCTGGCTAAGCCCCTCTAAGTCGGCTAAACGTAGCGCTTCTAACTCTTCTGGTAATATGGCGACTTGCTCCAACTGATTAAATGGAATGCCATTGGGCTTAAAGCAGTGGTGAGCCGCACGTCCGCATATTCGTCTTTCTATCTTTGGTCTTGCCATCATTGTCCCTCAAAAACACAGAGTCAAATTACGCCTTAAACTGGCATATGCCAATAACATTTTTAGCATATGCCAATAAACTAAGTTTGCAAAAATCAACACGACAAATACGTAATACATCAGCATTAATTAGACATCTAATAATTTAGGAATTTTGATGATAAACGAACAAAAAGATCAATTCTAATTAACCGGATAATAAAAACGTTAGTTTGCGCAGATTTTTCATACAAATACACGCTAATGTGTTCATTTTATTGAAGAAGAAAAACTATAATCCAAGCAAATCATTAGTTTGAACACTAATGATTGTTTTATTTAAAAGGATGTATACCTAAGGAACGAAAAAGAGAAGTTTGACGACATTGGCCTGAGCTTAAAGGGTAATACTTTCGATACAGAACCTGTCGAACGACCATTACTTGGCCTAGGTGCCCTACTCTTCTTGCCAAATTAAGTTTCTTGAGAGCGCTTAGGTATATCAGAAAAAGGAAGTACATATGTCTGACTCAAATTGGCTCAGCGAATTCCCGGAAATGGATGCCTCTGATCTCAGGGCGATTCGCAAAACACTCGACGGCGCCTATAGAGATTTCTCTCGCGAGTATGGTGAACTCATTGAGTCTCTGTTTGATCCGCTCCTTGCTTTTCTTGTCTGGTTTGAAAAACTTCTGATTTCTACACCTTGGTTCATTATTTTAGGTGTCTGCACCACTCTCGTTTATGCCGCCAGCCGCTCTTGGAAACTGGCCGCTGCATGTTTTGGTTCGCTGATTCTGATTGGCTATTTTGGAATGTGGGAAGACACTATGCGCACGCTCAGTATCATCACTGTATGTACTATGCTTGCCATAGCACTTGGTATCCCTATCGGCATCGCTATGGCGCGCTCTAATCGTATTCAGTCGGTGGTAACACCATTACTCGACGTCATGCAGACCATGCCGGCATTTGTGTATCTCATTCCAGTTGTGATGTTATTGGGCATCGGGAAAATTCCTGGCCTTATTGCAGTAGTGATCTACGCGATTCCACCGGTTATTCGTTTAACCAATTTGGGCATTCGTCTAGTTGATAAAGAAGTATTGGAAGCCGCAACCGCATTTGGTGCCAGCACTCGGCAACGGCTTTTTGGGGTTCAGCTTCCGCTTGCAATGCCAACCATCATGGCGGGAATTAACCAAACGATCATGATGGCACTGTCAATGGTGGTCATCGCATCAATGATTGGGGTAAAAGGTTTAGGTCAGCCTGTTCTAAAGTCTATTACCAATCAATATTTCACTCTTGGTCTTCTCAATGGTTTAGCAATTGTCGCCCTAGCAATCCTTTTTGATCGTGCTTCGCAAGCGTATGCGAAACGCACTCAAGCTCATTTAGGAGACTCAAAACATGACTAGTCCACTTATCGAAATCAGCGGTCTGTATAAAATCTTCGGCCCCAAGCCCAATAGCGTGATTGAGCGCGTTAAGTTGGGACATAGTAAAGAGCAGGTTTTAGCGGAAACGGGCCACACGGTCGGACTAAAAGACATCAACCTGCAAATTCAAAAGGGTGAAATTTTTGTCATTATGGGATTATCCGGTTCTGGAAAATCCACCATGATTCGCCACTTCAACCGATTAATCGATCCAACCATGGGGCAGATTTTGGTAGAAGGGGTGGATGTCATGCAACTTTCTAACAAAGAGCTTGAACAGTTTCGCCGTCACAAGATGTCTATGGTGTTCCAACGCTTTGGCTTGCTGCCTCATCGCACTGTTATCGACAACATCGCATATGGTTTGGAAGTTCAGGGAATGAATAAAGAGGCGCGCTTAGAAAAAGCAAATGAATGGTTAGAAACCGTTGGACTGACGGGTTATGAGCACCAGTATCCTGCTCAACTATCGGGTGGACAGCAACAGCGTGTGGGCCTTGCACGGGCACTGGCTACCGACGCCGAAATACTGTTGATGGACGAGGCTTTCTCGGCATTGGACCCTCTGATTCGGAGCGAAATGCAAGATCAGCTGGTAGAGCTGCAACAGAAGCTGCACAAAACCATTATTTTCATTACTCATGATTTAGATGAAGCGCTTCGACTTGGCGATCGCATCGCGATTCTTAAAGACGGTGAACTTGTCCAACAAGGTTCACCGGACGAAATCTTACTGCATCCTGCCGATGAGTACGTTGAAGCCTTTGTAAAAGACGTCAATAGAGCGCGAGCACTGACGGTCGAAACGCTGATGCAGCCACCTTCGTACTGTGTTCGCGCTGAAACCATTGAAGATGCGCTGAGTGAAATGAAACGTGTTAAACGTGATTATGCCTACCATGAGACCAATGCAGGCTATCAAGGCGTGATAACACAGCAAGGATTGCTAAACGCAGCGAAGTTAACTCATATATCAGATTGGCGTGATGATATCTATGAAGAGGTGCCTATCATCTCTCCACATTTAGCCATTGAGCAAGTGCTGACTGAAGTCATGTCGTGTGAACATTCACTGCCCGTCATCGATGAGCACGGCCATTTGAAAGGCGAATTAAATCGTCAGGTTATTGCGGAGCTGTTTTCTGATCAACGAAGCACAAAACGAGGCACTTCACGCTCAAGCTTCAATAACGTTTCTTAGATGATGTTGATAATACAGCTCACAACAATGTGGGCTGTTATCAATTAACTCACTCCCACTCCCCTTTTTAGATATTTATCTGTGGGCTCAAGCTTGATACCCAAAGCAACATTTACATTGTTCTGATTTTCCTGACAATTTCATGCTCATATCCGGTTTTATTGACATAGTTAGATCATTCTATTGCTTTTTGATGACGCAAATCCTCGATAAATGTCTACTATTACTCTCATACAAAATCTTGATTTAAAGAGGGATAAAATGAAAAAGACAATGTTGGCACTAACAGGCGCGGTAATCATTCTTGCAGGCTGTCAAGATGAGAAACCTGCCGAAACAAGCGCAGTTGAAGTACCTCAGGCAACGGAAACTGAAGTCACCACCAGTGCAGACGTTACGACTGAGACAATTGACACGTTACCAGTAGAAGAAGAACAGGTAATTACTGAAGAGACATTTGTAGACTCTGAACACAACGCACAAAGTGCTCTGGACTGGAACGGCACCTACAAAGGAACACTACCTTGCGCGGATTGTGCTGGTATCGATATGACAATCACACTAAATCAAGATGGCACTTACGTACTTGAAGAAAGCTACCAAGACAAAGAAGACGGTCAATCAAAATCTGAAGGTCAATTCACTTGGGACGCAAATGGCAGCATCGTAACGTTGACAAATGAAGATGCACCAAACCAATACTTTGTTGGTGAAAACGTACTTATGAAGCTAGACATGAATGGCGAAAAAGTAACGGGTGACCTAGCACCACTATACAACTTAACGAAACAGTAAGAAGTTAGTATCAATACCTGATAAATACCTCAAATCCGAGCCACCCCAGCTCGGATTTTTCGTTATTTTAACGAAAGCTATTCCAGCAACCTTTCTATTCTGAAGCAACATTCTGCTTCTTACCCTGATTGTTCATTACATTTCCATACGCTTTGCCGATAGATGCTTACAACATCATTTTGTACAGTGTTCAAAACAAAACAGAACAACTCGGAAAAATGATGAAAAAAACATTAATTGCACTACTTACTTTGACAGCTGCTGGCTCAGCTTTCGCTGGCGATACTTACATTCGTAACGGTAACATCTACAACAACGAAGGCGGTTGGAACGTAGAAGCTGGTGTGGCTCAAGGCAGCGATCTTTTCAAAGATCAAAAGCATAATACAGCACCAATTCTCAACGGTGGTTACCATGGTGACGACTTTAATGCCGACCTAAGTGGCATTAACTACCGCTTCTTCGGTAACACCAATGAGTTAATCAACATGAGTGCCTACCTTGTAGGTAGCGGTGTAATGCGCGACGGTGATACAGCGAAAAGCCTAAAAGGCACAGATAAACGCCGTTTCGCCGTCGATCTAGGTTTAAACGCAGACTTTACACTGGATCAAAACAACGTCATTTCTACGTACCTTCAGCACGATATCAGTGGTGCTTACAAAGGTTACTTAGCGGGCGCGACTTACTTCCACATCATGAAATTCGGTAGTGTTGATTTTGTTCCTTTTGCTAACCTAACTTATCAAAGTGAAGACTACGTAGATTATTACTTTGGTGTAAAACAACGCGAAGCAAACGCAAACCGCAAAGCATACAAAGGTGATTCAACGGTAAGCTATGGTGTGGGCTACAAACTTGTTATGCCAATCAACGACAACTGGCAAGTAAGCCAAATGACACAATACACGCGCCTAGGCAGCGGTATCAGCGACTCTTCTATCGTTGATAGTGCAAACCAATGGGTTGTTGGCGCAAGTGTGTCGTACAACTTCTAATCCGACACGCCCTTATAAAGCCATCATTTCGATGGCTTTATGCGTTGGACATTTGCATCATCTTGCACACAGACGTTAGTGTGAATGAGCAATCCATAACCTATGTAAGTCGCTATAGCCTGTATTCTTCACCTGCACACCTCGCACTTGCTGTGTTTTTGTCACTTCTTCGTAGCCAACAAACAAAGGCAAATATAGGTACTGATCGCGCAGCGCTTTCTCTAGGTTTAATAAAGACTGCAGCGAGTGATCATCAGCCATCGCCCTGCGAACCTTTTCTCTGTGGCTTAACATCTGGCTTTGATCAAAACTAAAACGCAGTCCAGTTGCTATCGACAGCCATTCGAAGATGCCATATTCAAATGGTGCTTCCATGACTTCCTCAATGAAGAGCAAATCTGCTTGGTGAGACACTACCTCAGGAAAACTAATGTCATCAATAACGACGATCTCCAACTCCAATCCCGTTGCACGAATCACACTGTGCAACCATTCGGAATGACGAATTAAACTCGGTATCGTCCAGACAGGTTCAGCTAATACCACTTTACCTTTCAGTTTAGGTATCACACCACCATCTGTTATTGATAAATCTTGCTCATGAGTCTCTAACTGAATGCTGTCAACGGCACTTGGCGCATCATAAATTCGCTTTTGCACATGGATGTAATCAGCGAGTTGATACCAAGTCTCTTTTGTGAGTTGGGATTCCGCGCGTTCGCGGTAGGTCAGATATGAAAATGCGCTAATTTTTTCCACTTCAACGTGATCGGAGCTTTGGTTAAAGCTCAACATATTTAAGGTTTTAACATCACCATGAGACAGCGTTATTTGATCTAACAATGCGCGTGCTGAAAAATACTCTTTGTGCGCTTCAAGAGTCATACTCTCCTGGTTCCAGCCGCTGATTTTAAATGGCCCAGTCCCTATGTGGTAGGAATAACTAGAACCGAAAGAGACGACATCTCGACACAGAATAGACGCATGAGGAGTTGCTAGCATGTATGGAAACAACTTGTTCGGATGCTTCAATATGATTTTTAAGCAGTTAGATGTTTCTGCAACCACGCTATCAATGCATTGCCAGAGCTCGTGAACTGGTCCTTTTATCTCCCTGAGTCTTTCTATACTCCAAACCACATCCTGTATGTTAAGGGGCTCGCCATCATGGCGATATATGCCTGGCCGCAACCATAACGTCATTACCTTGCCTTCCATTTTCCATTCGTGTGCTAACGATGGCTCGATACCACCATTGGAATTTTGGGTCAGCAATACATCATAAACGCTTTTCGCGACGTGTAATTCAGTGTGACGGTAAGTATTCGCAGGGTCGATTTTGGATACCCAAGGGTAAGAAGAAATCAAAATAGCGTTATTTGATTCATTCAATCGATTCACTTTTTCAGATGCGATAGTTAGTGCTCTAACCGCGGTTTGACCGAACCAATCAATAAGTTTCGTTATTGAGTTCATTCTTCCTCTGCCAAGCTCCTCAACCAAAAACTCGGTCATCGCTTGTTGGAGGGAAATATTAATACTGAGACGGCTAGCGTTACTTCGGCCAATCGCAGGTTGCCAATCGACCCAATCGTAAGTGGCAAGCTTTTTCATCACAATAGAAACATTGCGCCTCGACGTGCAAATCACCGCTTCTAGCTCAGAAAGCGTAACAAGGTGATACTGGTGAGGTTCAAAGTGCTTTAACAGTAGATCCAGATACCTAAGATTGACATCGTTCACAAAGATTCCTAAGAGTTATTCCAAAGCAAAAAAATAGCACAGGACGCTTAGCAACTAAACTTCCTGTGCTATATCTAAACAAATTCAAAGCTTGGACTCAGCTCGACCAACAGAAGTCAAAAACGTTTACTAAGCCAAGAGGTAACTTGAATAAGTATTCTTAGAAACGGTAGCTCATACCTACAGAGAACACATTGATGTCTGCATCAACCGTTACTTTTTCATTGCCAAATTTCGCAATGTCTAGCTCAGGCATCATGTATTCCCATTCAACTTGTAGAGCAAAGTTTTCAGTAATAGCGAACTCTGCGCCTAAACCGTACATGCCTGTTACAGTGCTGTCAGAAATGGTGGTATGGCCTGCGCTACCGTCAATCACAGAGTTGCTAATTTTGAATTCAGCATTGAAGTAAGAAAGACCAGCTTTAGCAAAAAGGTTGAAACGATCGCCAATCGGTAGAGTCGCTTTTGGCTGAATCGATAGATACTTCATATCACCAACAGTAACAACTTTGCCGTCTAAAGCATCGTAGCCACCAATGGCTGCTTCTAGAGAAATGTATTCGTTGAATTTGTAACCACCGAATACTTTGCCTGAAAGGCTTGAGTCATCTTCAAGTTTAAGTTTAGTGCTAGCGTTAGTACCACCACCATTGATAGAGCCATTAACATCACCAAACGATGCTTGACCTACAGATGCACCAACGTAAGGAGCTGCGTTTGCAACAGAACATGTTGCTAGAAGGGCTGTCATTAGCCATGTTTTTTTAAACATTGTATTTCACTGCCTGTTAATTATTGAGGTTGTGTTTTGCCCATCCTTAAGCATGCCATGC
>NZ_WXWS01000662.1:0-15965 GCF_009904715.1 Vibrio sp. V42_P2S4T144
TCGTTATCCTCATCAATTGTCTGGTGGACAGCAGCAGCGTGTTGCGATTGCTCGCTCATTAGCTTACAGCCCAGACTTATTGTTACTTGATGAACCGTTTTCTAATATTGATACGCAAGTTCGCCATGAGTTGATAAGTGAGATCCGTAAGATTTTTAAGGCCCAAGGTGTGACTGCCATTTTTGTTACGCATAGCCGTGAAGAGGCTTTTGCTTTCGCCGATAAAATGGCAGTGATGAACAATGGAGTCATCGAGCAATATGGCACAGCATCTGAGCTTTACTACCAGCCTTCAAGTAAATTTGTCGCTGATTTCTTAGGTGGTGGCAGTTACCTTGCTGCTAAACGGGTTTCGAATTCAGAATATGAAACCCACTTGGGCGTGGTTGAAGCCACGGCTCAACAAGATATTCCAGTACAGGCGGAGTGCTCTTTACTGCTAAGACCGCAGCATGTGCAAATTCAATCCGATGAAGATAGTTCGGTAACCGTATTGGAACAGCATTTTATGGGTGATCACTGCCGTTATGTGATTAACGCGAATGGTGACCGTTTGTTAGCTACAGCTTCGCAAGCATTAAATATAGGTGAGTCCGTCGCGGTGAAAATTGAAACGCAAGGCGTCCTGGCATTTGCTTAACGCTCCTGAGTATCTTTTCTATCTCGTTTACGACTTCCCAACATACAATAAAAAAGCCCGGCTGTGGAGCCGGGCAAGTGCTCTTCTCCTGTTGATGAGCGCCTTTTCAGACAGCGTTGACTCTCATCATAGTGCTCGAAGCGGGCACAAGGTTCAGTTATAAAGACAAGAAGTCTTTAAACTGTTGAAGAACACGTTCCGCAGTGTCCTTATCTTGCATCTCTGCAAAAATTCGTAGCAGTGGCTCAGTGCCAGAGAAGCGAGCGATGATCCAACCGCCGTTCTTGAAGTAGACTTTCGCACCATCTTCATAGCTGACTTTTTCGATTTCAAACTCGAACTCAGGCAACTGCTTTTCAACATAAATCTTGTTGAACAGTACGTCTTTTTGCGCTGGTTTGAGCTTGCAATCGCCTTCTGCCATGTAGGCATAGCCGTACTTGCCGTAGATTTCATCCAGCAACTCAGACAGCTTCTTGCCGGTTACTGAAATCATTTCTACCAATAGGCTTGATGCGAATACGCCGTCTTTACCTTTGATGTGGCCGCGAATGGTTAGGCCACCAGAGCTTTCCCCGCCAATCAGTGAGTCATCCGCTTCCATTTGGGAGCTGATGTGCTTAAAGCCTACAGGAACCTCAAAGCATTTCTCGCCATGATCTTCGGCGACTTTATCGAGAAGGTGGGTGGTTGCGATGTTACGTACCACGGAGCCTTTCCAGCCTTTGTATTCAAGTAGGTAGTAGTAAAGCAGCAGTAGCACTTCATTTGGATGAATGAAGTTACCTTTTTCGTCGATAATACCAAGACGGTCCGCATCGCCATCAGTACCGATGCCAATATCGTAACCTTGCTCTTTCACTAGGTGCATCAAACGGTAGAGTGTTGCAGCGCTTGGCGAAGGCATTAACCCACCGAAGTCTGGGTTTTTGCCATCGTTAATCACATCAACGTCACAGCGGCCGTTGATTAATACGGTTTGCAGTGCGTTTTTCGCGACACCAAACATTGGGTCGATCAAAACACGTAAATTCGCCTTCTTGATCGCTCCGATGTCGATAAAGTCGATGATTGAGTCAACGAATTCGTTCATCGGATTGATGATTTCAATCAGCTTATCTTCAACCGCTTGTTCAAAGTCGACGCTTTTTACATCTTGCGCAGTGAGCGCGTCTATTTGTGATTCGATTTTTTGGGTGATGATTTCATCTGCGTCACGACCACCTTCAATGAAGACTTTAATGCCGTTGTAATCGGCAGGGTTGTGTGATGCGGTAATACATGCCGAGTATGCGCAGCCCATTTCTTTCGCTTTAAACATTACGATAGGTGTTGGGACAAATTTGTCGATAAAGCTAACCATAATGCCGTTTGCTGCTAGAACTTCAGCGAACCAACGACCTGCTTTATCGGAAAGAAAACGACGGTCATAGCCAATCACAAAACCGCGATCAGCAACCGATTCGTTATTCGTGATGTTTGCAACTGCTTGGGCAACCAAGCGTACGTTATCTTTGGTGAACTCCTCACCAATAAATGCACGCCAACCGCCTGTACCAAATTTGATCATGATTCGATCCTCGATAAGAGCGGCATCCCACCGCGTCTTAAATCTTTGCTAGCGAACCGATGCACTTGTAAAACATAAATGCACCGGATAAATCAAAAGGGGAGAAGGACTCCCCTAAAAGATGATTAACCTAGAGTAACGATAACTTCGTTTACTGAACCTTCCGCTTGAACTGGGACAGAGGCACCATTCACTGCTTCACCGTTCACAGTAATCGACTTAACGCCTTTGCTTACTGAGTCTGGGTTAACGACTTTGATGTTGTACGTTGCACCTAGCCATTGACGAGTCACTTCGAAACCAGGCCAGTTCGTTGGGATACATGGATCGATAGTTAGGCCATCGAAGCCTGTACGCACACCAAGGATAAAGTTGGTAACAGCGAAGTAAGCCCAGCCTGACGTACCTGTTAACCATGGGTGGTTTGCACGACCGTGGTCTTGGTGGTCACGACCCATGATGAACTGTACGTATGAGTATGGTTCTGCAATACGTTTTTCGATGATGTCGTTCTGGTTGTATGGGTTTAGCGCATCGTAGAACTTCATTGCACGATCACCACGACCCAGTTTCGCCTCAGCTACCCAAGCCCATGGATTTGGATGCGAGAAGATCGCACCGTTCTCTTTTACGCCTTGGTAAACACGAGTTACGAAGCCGATATCATCATTCGGTGTTGCAAAAGATGGTGAGTTTAGGTGGAGGCCGTATTCAGAGAATAGGTTCTCATCGACAGCGTCCATCGCTTTTTCGCCGCGCTCTTGAGATACCGCACCAGAAAGTACCGCAAGTGTGTTTGACTCTAGGTGTACTCGGCCTTCCGATTGTTGCGCAGTACCGATCTTGTCGCCATTCTTCGTCAGACCACGGATGTACCAACCGCCTTCGTCATCCCAAAGGTGGGTTTCACACGCTTCACGAACGTTTGCTGCCATCACCGTGTATTTTTCAACGTCGGCTTCTTTGCCTAGGTATTTAGCTAGGTCGATGAACTCCTGCAGTGCCCAGAAATGTAGGAACGACACCATTGACGATTCGCCGCCACCTAGGTTCAGACAGTCGTTCCAGTCTGCACGCAGACCTTTACAGATACCGGTTTGACCTACGTATTCAGCCGAGAAGTCTAGCGCGGCTTTCATGTGGTCATAAACCGTTGCATCGCCACCGTCGGCGTAAGGGATCACTTCGTCGAAGAAGCTGTGCTCACCGGTTTCCATCACGTACTTACAGATGGTTGGAACTAGCCATAGATGGTCATCGGAACAAGTGTCTTCGATGCCGTGAATCTTGTCTTCATCAGAAGGTGTTGGAACTACGGTTGGGGATTTCGATGGTTTAACATCCGCTTTTTCTGGATCAAACCAATCTGGATCGAATAGGTGTAGACCGTAGCCCGCTTTTACTTGGCCGCGCAGTAGGTCAACGATACGTTTGCGCGTCATTGCTGGGTTAGCGTGAGGAACTGAGATTGCATCTTGCGCTGTATCGCGGTAACCAAGACCAGTACGGCCTCCCACCTCGATGAATGAAGCAAAGCGAGACCACACCACACACGTTTCCGCTTGGTATAACGTCCAAGCGTTGATCATGGTATCTAGACCTTCGTTTGGTGATTTCACTTGGAACTTGCCACAACGCTCATCCCAGTGTGCTTTGATACCCGCAAATGCATTGTCGACTTCTGCAAGGTCTTGGTACTTAGCACGTAGACGGTCACCATTGCCTTTACCGATACCTAGAATGTAAGCAAAGCGAACTTCTTCACCCGGCTGGATAGTGAATTGCTTGTGCAGAGAGCCACAGTGGTTGTAACACGTTTGTGCTGTGTTGAAACACTTACCTTGTTCTACCGCTAGCGGGTTTGCTTCGTCACGGTATAGGCCAAGGAAGCTGTCACGTTGACCGTCGTATGAATCTGGATCAAATGTTGAAGCTAGGTAGTAGAAACCTTCGAAATCGTTGGTGTTGTAGTACAGGTCGTACTCAATCACGCCTTCATTGTAAGCCGTACCTGCTGAGTACAGAGACATCTGATGGTTTTGGTTATCAGATTGAATGTGGCTGAATGAGAACTCAACAAATGAGAATGCACTGATCGTACGTGGTTTGTCAGAGGTGTTTTTAATCACTACATCCCAGATTTCAGCGTCTTCGCCTTTTGGCACGAACAGAGTTTTTGTTGCGGTAATACCGCTGTATTCACATTTGAACTTAGAGTAAGACAAGCCGTGACGAACTTCGTAGTTTGCTTCGTCTAGGCTCTTCGCAACTGGTTGCCAAGAGATTGACCAGTAATCACCTGTCTCATCATCACGCAAGTAAACGTAGTGTCCTGGGCGATCGAATGTCGCATTTGGACGAAATTTAGTAACACGGTTGTATTCTGGAGAGTTGTAGAACGAGTAGCCACCCGCGTTGTGCGAGATAACCGTACAGAACTTCTCAGTACCTAGGTAGTTGGTCCATGGTGCTGGTACGTCAGGGCGAGTGATGACGTATTCGCGATTCTCGTTATCGAAATAGCCGTATTTCATTTGTGTCTTTCCTTTTTACGAAGCTGCATCAGCAGCCAAAATTTAAAAACTCTTCAAGCGTGATGTTTCGACATCAGTTTTGTATTACTTCCACGGTTTACGGTAATTCACTCCCTGCAAATCAAGCAGAGGTAGATGGCCTTTCAAGCGTGATAAATAGTCGGTCCAATCTCGGTGTTGTTTGTCTGTCCAACATGCTTCTGCCATTGCAGTTAAACGAGGGAAGATCATGTAGTCCATGCGAGGTTGGTTATTGATAATTTCGCACCATAATGCTGTTTGAATGCCCCAAATGCGCTTACGTATTGGGTCGTCAGCAGGCACTTCAGCGAGCGGCTCGTAGTTGTAAGCTTTTTCTAGTGGCAGTGGGTTTGCCCAGTCCACGCCCGGTTCTTCAGGTGCGTAGTCTTGGGTCATATCTAGGTAAGTGGTTTGTGCTGGTTGCAGCACCACATCAAAGCCTTGGCGAGCACAGTTCAATGCCGCTTCTTCGCTTAGCCATGAGTAGATCACCGTATCTTTACTGACTTTGTCGCCGTGTTGAGCCTCTTCCCAGCCCAGCATGCGTTTGCCCAATTTACGAAGTTTGTCTTCGGCATAACGCAAGAAGTGTCCTTGCAAATCTTTGTAGTCGCTGTAACCCAGTTGTTCCATTAGTGCTTGGCATGCTGGGCTTTTTGACCATACGCCGTTAGGTACTTCGTCGGCACCAATATGAACGTAAGGCGCAGGAAAAAGCGCAGAGACTTCTTCTAGCACTTTGTCGATAAATTCATAACTCCCCGGCAGAGCAGGGTTAATGACGTTGTCGTTGTAATGCTGAATACTGCGGTATTCGGTGGTATCTTCCGCTTCTACCAATAGGTGTGGTAACGACTTGATGGCGGCTCGGCAATGACCAGGTACATCAATTTCAGGAATGATGGTGATGCCGCGTTGCGATGCAAATTCGATAACGTCTTTGATGTCTTCTTGTGTGTAGAAGCCGCCGTAACGTTCATCAAAGTGCGTGTACTGTGGTTCATTGATCTCATCCAATCCGCGCCAAGCACCAATATCGGTTAGTTGAGGCAGTGATTTGATTTCAATTCGCCAACCCTCATCGTCGGTAAGATGCCAATGGAACGTATTGAACTTGTAATGAGCCAGTTGGTTGATCAAGCGTTTGACTTGCTCAACGGAGTGAAAATGACGAGCACAATCCAGCATCATACCGCGGTAACGAAAGCGTGGCCTATCCTTGATTGAACAGCAAACTACTTCCATTGAGTTAGGTTGATCGCCAACTTTGATTAGTTGTAATAACGTTGCACAAGCATGGGTAAAACCAGACGAAGATCCTGCTTCAATTTTGATTGACTCTTCGGCTACTTTCAGTTTGTAAGCGCCTTCATCCAAGGTTGGGTTGCCTTTGAAGATGATCTGACTGCCATTGTCTGATGCGAACTCAAATTGGTGAATGCGCTTAAGCTCTTCAAGTAGCCATTCTTTAGCTGAATTGGCCAGGCTTGAATAAACCGCGACGCCAGCATGATGATCAAAGCTAAAATAGTGATCGCTGACCTCAATATGGTTTGGTTTTGGCAGCAAGGGTTGTGCATGGGTTAAACTTGCAGGAATCTCACTGCGTTCACGGTATGGTGAAGCTAATACGATAGGCGTGACATCCACTTGTGCGCGCTGTGGGTTTCCATCAACGACAAAGTTGATCATCGCTTCGTTAAAGCCATCCGAGTAATAACGGAATGGGTTCGAACCAATACTGAATTCACAGTAATAGTGATGGTTGGCAGCCAGTACCAGCCCTTCTGGCTTAAGTGTGCAAAAACTACCAATTTGAGTCAGTTGACCATTTGAAACGCTGTCTGGAAGAATGTAACGATCGAAAGCGAAAGTTAAGCTCCAGCTGTTTAGGTCTTGGTCGCTCAAGTTATGAAAGGTGAGGCCAAAGCGGCAGTTTTGTTTCTGCTCAGAAAGGACTACGAGATCAACACGATATTCCATATCTACTCCTACGCCGCACTGAGCGAGTAAAGGTTATGTTCTGGTTTGCCAGCAAACATAATTGCGCCTTCAATCGCGTCAAACTGTGGCTCAACAATCCATTGCTGAACTGGTGGTGAAAGCCAACGTACAATGCGTTCAGCTATGCTGCCCATTAAACAAATACGTGTTGCGCCGCGCTTGTTTAATGCCACGAGAAACATTTCTATATCCGCTGCGGTTTGCTTCAGCATTTCAATGGCCAGTGCATCGCCTTGTTCCGCATGTTGGAAAATAGCCGGAGAAAACTGCCCATAATCACGAGGAAGCGCCTGTTTTGACCACGCCACCACGTTGTCGACCTCATTTCCGAAATGCGTCATAACGTGTTGTGCTAGGGGCGTTTTTTCTCTGATGCCATCTTCAGCTAACAAAACTTGCTGAACTAGGCGTAGCCCCATCACTGCGCCGCCACCTTGATCCGAAATAGGGAACTCACGACCACCGACAACATGTTGCTCCAATCCGTTAAGGTAGATGCCACAAGAACCGGTTCCCGCAATCATGATTGCGCCATCTTCGCCATTGTGCGCACCAACGCACGCACCGTAAGCATCGGTATTCAGAGTCATACTGGCAAATGGATGAGGAAGAGACATGAAGGCTTGCCAAGATGCTTTGTGCTCTGCGCCAGCAAGGGCTAAGCCGACGTGCATCGACGCGAAATCTTGTTGTGTCAGACCGCCTTGCTCGGTAGCCGAAGTGATGGATTCAAGAATCGAAGCCATTGCTATTTCAGCACCTAGCATGATGTTGGCACTGCCGCTTTTGGCCTCGCCAAGAAAATTACCTTGTGAATCTTTAATCCTGGCTCGACATGACGTGCCGCCACCATCGATACCGACAAAATACATTCCCATGATTATTCTTCCTTCATATTTTTAGAGGTCGCCAACTGAGAAACATGCTGAGCTTGACTCATTATCGCGAGTAAGTACCAAGCGCCATGCGGGATCCATTGTTCGCCCCAGCGCCAGTTTTGTAACACGTCTTCTTTTTGTGCTGGTGGGTTAAATGCAATGTCTTCCTCGTCTTCAAAGCCGCCAGTGATTCCGTTACACACGCCACCTTTTGCGTTGAAGAAACCATATTGAGGGAGGTAATCAGGGTTGTTACGACCATGGCCATCTAGCATGCACATGTCGTATGGGTTTAAGCCTACAACCCAGTTCAATGCATCTTGAGCAAACACAGAAAGTTGTTGCTGTACTTCTTGCGACGCTATATGCGGTTGAGCAAGGTACGCCATGGTCGCGAGTGAGCCCAGTCGAGCATTCTCGCCTTGCCACCAATAGCCGGATTCATTGTTGTGCGCGACAAAAAATGCCTCGCGTTTTGACTCATTTACGCCTTTAACATATTGGCGAGGGTAACCGAATGGGTTGATCACTCTATTCGATATTGTGATCTCAAACTCACACGCTAGGTTTACGATACGTTTTACCGATTCCGCTCGTGCTGAGTCGTCTTCAATTGATAGATATTCGCATAGGGCAATAACTGGTAGACCAGCTTCGGCTGCGTGAAAATATGGACGGCTGCCGTCTTGGTTTGCTGACCAAAAGTGTTGAATCTGTTCGTCGCTCATTTGGCGTGCAACTAAACGTTGCGCCCACAAACGGCTCTCTTCCAAGTAGCGAGTTTCTTTGGTTGCTTTAAACAGTTCTACACAAGCCAGTAGCGCACAGTATTCGTCGATAATGTTTTCTTCCCCATCATTGAGGTACTGCGTATTGTGCTCTTTTAAGTGCCAGTAACCATTTTCGGCAGCGTTGCGGTATTTTTGTTGATCGTATTCACCGTGAACACTTAAACGCGACGCTGCCGCTAGCGCTGCAATGGCGACACCGCCACCTTGTCGAAAGCCTGCTTGATAGTCGTCAAATTTGTGACCAAGTTGAGTTTCGTACGCGCAAATCTCGCGTTGCGCAGTATCTTTGCTCCACTTGTCAAAGACCGTCATGTAGAAAAAGCCTTTTTCGTTTTGCATACGCACAAGAAAGTCTGCACCGAACAGGGCTTCTTCAATCAGACGTGTATGTGTGAAAGCTGCAATTTCTTCGCTTCCTTCAAGCAATGAAACCCCTTTTAGGATGTTCCAAACCACCATTGGGGTTTGTTGAGGATTCAAATAATTCGCGTATGAAAGGTGACTTAAATACTTGCTAACGTCTCCTGATGCGTCGTACCAGCCGCCGTGTACATCAACCTTTTTATTGGAGTTTAGTACTGGAAGTTGTCGATCTTGTTGATCGAAGATTCCGCCGCAACGTTGCGATTTGAAATAGTGGATCACATCTGACAAAGTTTGATCCAACAGAATGTGTTCGCCAACGATGAAAGAGGAAGAGCGCGTATCTTCTACTTGCAAGAAATAGTCACCTGACGTTGTGAAAGAGGAAAAGTCGATGAGGTAGAAATAGCCCTGATGCCAGTTCGCCACTTTACCTTGTTCTTCAACCGCAAAAGTTGCCACGGTTTGCTCGCTAGTGGCACAAATCAATTGAGCAGTGTAAGAAGACAAGTGTGGTTGTTCGGTCTGGATAATGGCTTTCTTTGGGCCCAGACGTTCATAACCAATGTGGTTAGTCAGTAGCAGCATTCAATGTCTCCGGGAAACGATAAAAACAGGAGTGGGTCAGGCTGAACCTGACCCTCGTTATGATTAATCTTCAAATAAGTAACAGCGGACAAAGTGGTTGTCGGACAGTTGAGTGACGCCTGGTAGTCGTTCGCGACATTTGTCGGTAGCGTGTACACAACGTCCAGCAAATGGACAGCCGACAGATTCTGGTGTCCAAAGTGGGATTTCCCCTTTGTTGCCTTTCAGTTTCTCGTGAATAGACTTCGATGGATCTGGAACCGCAGATACCAACAGTTGCGTATATGGGTGTTGAGGGTCGTGAATGATTTCTTCAGTATCGCCCCATTCAACCATGTGACCTACGTACATGACCGCAAGATCTTCAGCAATGTAACGCGCTGTTGCGATGTCATGAGTGATGTAGAGCAGAGACATTTGTTTTTCAAACTTCATCTCTTCCATCAAGTTCAAAACGCCAGCGCGGATCGATACATCGAGCATGGATGTTGGCTCATCCGCCAAGACTACTTCAGCTCCAACCGCGATGTTACGAGCCAGGTTGACACGCTGACGCTGACCGCCAGATAGCTGGTGCGGGAACTTTTGCGCCGTTTCTTTTGGTGGAATAAGACCAACTTGTTCAAGTAGGTCGTACACACGCTCTTCCAGTTCTTTCTTGTTGCCCGGTGCTACTTTCTTATGAATCAGCAGCGGGCGCGCAATATGGTGGAAGATATTGTGCGTTGGGTTTAGCGAGCCAAACGGGTCTTGCCACACCATTTGTACACCTTCACGGTAGGTCATTAAATCGTGACGAGAGGTGATGTCTTGGATATCACGACCTTTGTATTCAATGATGCCATCGGTTGGTGCGTACATTTTTGCAATCATTTTTGCAGTAGTAGACTTACCTGAACCAGATTCACCTACCACTGACAAGCCGCGGCTCTTGTACATTTTGAAAGAGACGTCGTTGATTGCGCGCATCTTAGATTGTTTGATTGAGTTACTGTTTAAAGGGAAGTCCTTAACGACATTTTTACCCTCAATCAGCAGTTCGCCGAATTGTTTGCTCATAATTCTCTCCAGTGTAATTTTTGTTCTTAGCTAGTGTTTTTTTGTTGTTAAACCTTAGCTTGAGCAATGGTGTCGCCGTACAAATGGCAATTTGAGAGGCGACCTGGTTCAATTTGACGTAATTGGGTTGGTACACGTGTACATGCTTCATGTACGCGGTCGCAACGAGCTTGGAAGCGGCAGCCCTGTGGTACTTCTAGCAAGTTCAACGGGTTACCTGGAATACCAGTCAATTTGGTCTTTGGTCCAGTTAGTGGAGGGAAAGAGCTACCCAAACCTTTGGTGTAAGGGTGGTAAGGACTTTCCAGAATTTGCTTAGAAGGCGCGACTTCAATCAACTCACCTGAGTACATGATGCCGATACGATCCGAGAACTCGACCATCAATGACAAGTCATGTGTGATGAACAGAATTGAGAAACCAAACTCTTCTTTAAGCGCGTAAATTTTTTGTAGAATTTCACGTTGAACCACTACATCCAATGCGGTAGTCGGTTCGTCCATGATGATCATTTTTGGGTTCAGAGCCAAAGCGATTGCGATTACTAGACGTTGACGCATACCACCAGAGAACTGGTGCGGGTAATCACTCAATCGGCTAGGGTGGATATCAACGATTTCCAGCAGACCTTCAGCGCGTGTTTTTGCTTGAGCGCGAGTCATATTGGTATGACGCATGATGACGTCACAGAACTGCTCTTCCATGGTTAGAACAGGGTTCAAAGCGTTCATCGCACTCTGGAATACCATCGACATTTCACTCCAGCGGAACGCTTGCATGCGATCATCGCTGTACTGAAGGATATCTTCACCGTTAAAGATCACCTCACCACCTGTGATAAACGCTGGCGGCTTATGAAGGCGCATTAGTGAGAAGGCAACAGTGGATTTGCCACAGCCAGATTCACCAGCCAGACCGAATACTTCACCTGGTGCAATGTCGAAGCTCACGTTGTTACAGGCGCGGACATCGCCCGCGTCTGTGATGTAGTCTACGCATAGGTTACGGATGGAAATTAGTGGTGCAGTCATGATTATTTATCTCCGCTCCATAGTGCATTTTGTGGTGCCAGTTCAGGCTCACGTTCTTTCTTGTCTTTTGCTGCTAGTTTTTTCCAGCGTTTCATGCCTTTGTGAGAACGAAGTTGAGGGTTCGCAATTTCGTCAACGGCAAAGTTCAACAGAGCAAGACCAGTAACCAGTAGTGTTAGGGCAATACAAGGTGCTAGTACTTCCCACCATGCGCCAATCAGCATGGCTGATGAGGTTTGCACGTTGTAAAGCATGATGCCCCAACTGATCGTGTTGGCATCACCCAAACCTAGGAACGAAATGACCGCTTCAGTGTTGATCGCCAGCATTACTGAGCCAATGAAGCTCGCACCGACAATTGGGATAAGGTTTGGTAAAATCTCAACGAAGATGATGCGGAATGAAGACTCTCCCAATACTTCGGCAGCTTTAACGAACTCTTTCTCGCGTAGTGCCATAGTTTGAGAGCGGACAACACGTGCACCCCATGCCCAAGAAGTACCAGCGATAATCAAGGCAATGGTGAGTGGGCCTGCTTCACCGATAAAGGCCGCCAACACGAATAGCAATGGATACTGCGGAATTACTAACATGATGTTCATCGCGGCACTCAATACGTCATCCACTTTGCCGCCGAAGTAACCTGCCGATATACCAATGACTGTTGCTAAGAAGCACACTATGATGCCAGCGCCAAAGCCTACACCCAGTGATACTCGTGCACCGTAAGCCACTTGCGACCAGATATCGCGACCCATTCGGCTAGTACCTAATACGTGGTCGGCCTTTTTAGACATAATCAGCGTACGACGATCGTCTGCTAGGTTTTTAGCGACCCAACCATCAGGATTGTTTTGTGCCTGTTTTACAACAAAGCTTGGGTATTCGTGTGGGTTACCGGTTCGCTTGTCTGGCGCATGCTTTGTAAGTAAAGGAGCGGCGATCGCAACGAATACGAATACGGTAACAATACCAAGACCGATTCGAGCGAATGCGTTACCTAAAATAAGTTTGAATAGTTCTTTCATGATTATTTGCCTCCCGTACGTAGGCGAGGGTCTAGAATCATGTACAGCATGTCAGCCATTAAGTTGAAGCACAGCATGAACATCGTCATGATAATTAACTGACCTTGAAGTACTTGGTAGTCACGAGCGTGAATTGCGTTAAGTAGCACGGTGCCTAAACCTGGGTAGTTGAAAATCATCTCGATGATCAATTGACCACCAATGGCCATACCCAAAGACATAGACAGTGCGGTAACACTTGGAAGTAGTGCGTTACGTGCGGCGTAATTAAAGACGACGCGGTTTTCACTCAGCCCTTTACCTTTAGCCATCGTGATATAGTCTTCGGCGAGAAGGTTGATCATGTTGTTACGCATGTTAACTAGGAAGCCACCAATTTGAACGATGGTTGCACAGAATAGAGGTAGTACAGCGTGGTAACCCACGTTCTTGATGAACTCCCAGCTTGTCCAATCAGGAATAGTACCTGGCGTGTAAGCATAGCCAGATGGGAACCATTTCAGGCCAATCGCAAAGGTAAACAGCGCTAACATTGCGATAACCATTTGTGGAATAGCTTGAATGATCAATGTGCCAGGCGTTACGAATGCATCGTACTTACTACCGCGCTTCCAGGCGGCAAAAATACCAAGGACAGAAGCGATGGAGAAAGAAAGTACAACCGCAGTACCAGCTAGAAATAGTGACCAGCCAAATGCACTACCTAGTAAAGAATTAACTGAAAGTGGGTAGAACTGGATTGAGGTGCCCAATTCCCAACTTAGAATGTTTTTAATGTACGAGAAGTACTGAATGTAAATTGGCCCATCAACGAAACCGAGCAGTTCTTTCATTGCTGCGATTCGTTCTGGAGTCACCTGTACTGAAGCATTAGCAAACATCATGGTAACTGGGTCACCAGGCATTGCTCGCGGAATAATAAAGTTTAACGTCGCTGCAACTAAGAGCGCGACAAGATAGAACGACAAACGTCTTAAAAAATAACCCATAACTCACACCTTACTCACCCAGATTTTTTCCCTGTTTCTGGTTTCAGGTCGCTCCTAGCGAAATTTAGAGCGAAAAATCCCCTGACGACGAGCGCCACATATTGGTTTCGTTAACAAGGGATTTTTATAGGCGGCACACGGGATGTATGCCGCTTGAAATGAACTTCTACTTATTTAACTGGTTTTAGGTCCAGTACGTGAAGTAGACGCTCTGGGATACCTGCCCAAATGTTTGGACGGCCCTTAGGGTTTTCTTCGTTCCACCAACCAGTGAAGCGAGTTGTGTTGTATTGGTACATGTACGCGCCAGATAGCACAGGAATAGTTACTTGGTCCTGAGCAATGATCTTCTGAATGCCATGAGCGATCTCTAGCTGTTCTTGCTTATCTGCTGTCTTGTAGAAGCTGTTAAGAAGACCGTCTAGCTTATCGTTCTTGTAGAAGTGCATTGCAAAGCGAGGCATGCCGTCACCAGCTTGTAGCTTCGAGTTGTAGCCACTATCCCAGTACAAGTGTGGATCTGCACCGTGGAAGTAGTTGGTGTAAGCAACGTCGTAAGTACCTTCTAGCATTGCTTGGTTGTATACCGAGAAGTCTGGTGTACGAGCACGAGCTTTAATGCCCACTTCTGCTAGTTGCTCAACGGCTAGTTGTACTGTGTTGTTGAAGTCAGTCCAACCGTTTGGTGATTGAATTAGGAGCTCGAAAGACTTGCCAGATGGTGTATCCACAAAGCCATCTTTGTTTACATCTTTGAAGCCAGCTTTAGCTAGAAGCTTTTTCGCACCTTCCGCGTTGTATGTGTTGTAGCCCTTGTACTTGTTGTGCGTCTCTTCATCAGACCAAGCTTCGAATGCGTAGCCAAGGCCAGATGCGAAGTCGTTCACTGTACCGCCGCCGTAGAAAGCGATATCAATGATAGTTTGACGGTCTAGCGCCATAGAGAACGCACGACGGAAGTCAACGTTAGTTAGTGCTTCGTTTTTCGCAGCGTCTGGGTTTTTGAAGTTCACTACAAATGCTTGAGTACCCGCTGGTGGGTACCAGTAGTGGTGATTCGGACTTGCTGCAGCGTACGTACGGTCGATGTCTGGTACGAATGAAGACGTCCAGTCCATTTCGCCGTTAACGATTTTGCCCAAGAATTGGTCGTTGTTCGCGATTTGTGGCACACGCAGACAATCTACATCTAGGTTGTCAGCATCCCAATAATTCGGGTTCTCACACTGGATATATAGCTGCGGTGTGAAAGTGTCGATTTCAGTAAATGGACCACTGCCTACTGGATTTTCGTTTGTGAATGTTGCTGGATCTTTTACTTTGCTCCATACGTGCTTAGGTACGACTGGTACTTTCGCAATTTCGTAAGGAACGTTTGAGTTTGCTTCGCTTAGACGGAATTTAACTTGGTAGTCGTTAACTTTTTCTACGCCAGTCACCCAAGAGTTGATACCAGATTGGTCTAGCTCTGGCTTCTCTTTAACTAGGTTGAAAGAATAAACAACATCATCAGCGGTAAACGCTTTGCCATCAGACCATTTTACGCCCTTACGGATATCGAAGGTTACGCTCATCAGGTCATCAGCCATGGTAAAGTTTTCTGCTAGACGAAATACAGGCGTGTTACCGTGCATTTCGTTAAAAACAACGAGCGGCTCGTAAATAAAGTCGGTTGTTGTGTGCAGGTTAGTTGCACCCAAGAAAGGGTTAAAGTTACGAACGAAAGTTGTAAACTCTTTAGGGTGGATAGTCAGTTCACTGCGTTCAGCCGCAGTAGCTACCGATGCAAAACCTGTAGTAGCCGTTGCAATAATTGCTGTTGCTAGTGCTGTTTTTTTAATATTGGCAAGCATAGCTGTTCCTTACTATTTGCTTTCATTTCACTAAATGGAATTGAATGTCATCAATTGATAAACACTCTCTAAGACCTACCTCTTGTACATGCCTTACTCATTACAACATTGAGTTTCGCCAAGAGTGGCCTGTAGGCCTTAGGTAGGAGTAAGAAAACACCTTATCCATAAAATAATCAAACTTGATTCCCGTTAAAAACGTTAAAATCTCTGAGCTCTCCGTTATAAACGTTATTTTGGCTAATTTTAACCAGCATTGGGCCAAAAAATAAACGTTGATATGCGTCGCAGTTTATATCCTTGTTAATAATAAGTGTTGGTGATTACTAACCTGCTGGTCCTTTTTAAATATACGTTTCCTGCTTGTTTTCTAGGTTCGGAGATCTCGCTCACATGCAGAAATGGTGTTAATTAATCAGCTAAAAATTAATCTGCCGTTCTGTTGTGATTAAGTTCGCAATCTCTATCAATAGTTCGTCAAAATCCGCTTGTTATCTGAAAAATGGCCTTTTTTATCGACAGTTTTCTTCCGTTTGTTGTCCTTTTTTTATTATATGAATGAAGTTTTTTCGGTTGCTCGAACTTACCTAGTTAAGACAAGTTAAATGGATAAGGT
>NZ_WXWS01000497.1:0-15842 GCF_009904715.1 Vibrio sp. V42_P2S4T144
GTTATATTCTTGACGAAGATGGGCAAACTCAGATTCCCATCTTTCAAGCTACCCTCAATGCTTCATTACCTATTGATGCAAATAGCGACATTACCTACTCCTTTGAGCTTTTTCAGGCTCTCGACCAACAAGAAAATACTGATCCAAACGTACCTCTCGTTGTTACTGCAATCGACTCAGACCAAGATAACACGTCGGTCGTTTTAGACATTAATGTTATAGATAACGACAATGGACAAGCGCTAATCAATAGTGGCAATGTCGAGTTAACCGAAACACCTGTCGATACAAACATTGCTCCTGATGGGGTTTCAGCCATAGCGAATACGGATGTGATAGTTACGTCATCATTCGATCCGATTGTGTATCTGGGTGTTGACATAAATGATGGAGATACTGTCAAAACTACACTTGGTGATGCTGTTACTTATAACGGAGAGGCTGTCACTTGGTACGATAACAATGATGGAAGCTTTGACGCAATTTCAGACACTGGAGACGTTGTATTTAGGGTCACGTTACCTAGTGACTTCTCTTTGCCATCAAATGATACGTCTACCGTTAATATAACTGTAGAGCTTTATCACTCGCTTGACCATGTTTTAGGTGATGGGACGCAATTGTCGATCTCTATGCCCATCGTGGCGAGAGATTCTGATGGAAGCGAGATCTCTACGGAGTCCAACATACTGGTCTATGATGGCTTGTTTCCGGAACTAGTAATTACAGAGGGAATCACAGTCAATGAAAGCGGGTTGAATGATGATTCGCTTGATTCTGGCATCGAGGGCTCGTCACCATCCATTACGCTATTACAAGGTTCAGACTCTATCGCCAGTGTGAGCGTGAATATCGATATGTTCAATGCGCTCGGCTATAAAACAAGTAGTGGTAGCTTGGTTTCGCTTGATTCACCGGACTCGAATGGTTGGTTATATGCAAGAGATGAAAGCGAGCAAGACGTCTTTAGAATTAGATTTAATACCGATGGGACTGTCGAGTTTGATCTATACCGTGCACTTGAACACGATGAACCTGACGGTGTTCCAGCGGACGAGAACACATTAGAACTCAGTTTTTCAATTTATGCCGTTGATAAGGATGGCGACCAGTCTGAAGCTGAGACATATACCGTTAGTGTAGTAGATGATATCCCTGAAGACACAAGCTCACCAATAGAAATTGAACTTACCGAGGGGGATGAGTTTTCGGGAAACTGGTTTAGCAATAATGCCGACTTAATCAGTTCAGATGGCACGTTGATATCAAGTTTGACCTATGCAGGTGAAACATACGATACGGCGAGTTCGGTATTTAGCAATGATGCTTGGACCATCGATTTAATCAATAGTAGTGATGGTAACTTAAAATATGGAACGCTGACTATTGCTCAAGATGGGACATTTACGCTAACTACCGAGCTTATTGTTAATACGCCTGTAGGTGGTTTGCTTGATGATCTAACGATAACTGTGACGGATGCAGACGGTGACCAAGCAAGCAGTGAAGCTCAATTAATTCTTGATGATGCTAGGGGCTTTATTCGAACCGTTAATGTAGATACGTTAGAAGATAATGGCGCGAATAATAGTGGAGACCCTACGCCAGTCGCGTTACCGATTAGAGTTTCTCCTGGGGATACGGAGAATAATGAGCGTGTTGAAGCGATAAGGATCTCTGTTGAATCTCTACAAGGAGGGGCTCTGTTTTTAGACGGAGCGCGCCTTGAAGATGATGATAATGACGGATTTATTAGTCTTTCTGGTACAGAGCTAATGGGGGTGGGTATATTCACTGTTCCAAATGGTGATCTCACTTATCAACCAGCACTAAACCTGTCGGGCAACACTATCAAAGTTTCGTTAGCAGTGTCTGCATTAATCGTATCTGATGTCGAACCAGATGGTTTTGTATTACAAGGCAATAACACGTTAAATGTTAACGTTTTACCGGTTGCAGATTTGCCAGAGTGGTCTAGTGATTCGGACTTTTCTTATCAAAGTGTTGAAGATTCCGCTGAATCACTCTCACTCAATATTGTTGCTGAAAAGTTTGACCAAGACCGTTCTGAAACGCTCCACTACCAAATTTCGAATATTCCAGATGGACTTATATTAACACTTAACGGAAGTGCTATTGAGGAAGGGAAAGCGTATAGCCAATCCGAGTTAGATCAAATTGAAATCACATCTAACGAAAACTTGGCCGGAAGATTTACTTTTGATGTAACGGCAGTAACGACTGAGTCGGGTAGTGTGTTTGCCGATGAGCAAGATAAAACAGCGTGGATCACTGAGCAAGTTGTTATCGATATATCTCCAGATGCCGATGTGCCTACGCTGACCGTTAAAAACATTCAGGGGCTTGAAGACCAAGCGATTTACTTAAAAGAGTACATCCTAGGGCGGCTCACTGACACAGATGGCTCGGAGTCTCTGTCTTATCGCATAGAAGTTCAAGATGGTTGGACATTGCCTGTCGGAGCTGGGATTACGCTTATCGGTATTAATACCTACCTAGTGACCTCCAATGCTCTAGCCAATTCGGAGGCGTTACTTCAACCAAAATCGGATATCAGCTCATTTACTGAATCTCTATCCCTTCAAGTAACCGCCATTTCAACAGAGTCGACTATTGATGGCTTAGCACCTATTAATGAAACCGCCGAGAGCCAATCTGCAACCATTGACATTAAGCTAAAAGGCGTGGTCGATGAACCAATTGTCCTAGATGGTGGACAGGGGAATTGGCAATATGATCAAGCGACTAAAGTAATTAGTAATCTCTCTACGTTAGACGAAGATAACCTGATACAACTGGATTTTATCATCCAGACATCAGACGACGATCTATCAGAAGAAATTAATATTTTGCTTCAGAACATCCCTTTGGGAACACAACTGACAGATGTAAATGGTGACCCTATTGTTCTTCCAATTGCTTACGTGGACCCAATAACGGGGCCAGTTTATCAGGTCTCGAATGCTGTTCTTGAAAACACTTACCTCAAAACAGAGCAAGATTTTAGTGGAACACTGAGCATGGATGTTATCGTCGTTTCAACAGAGCCGGATGGTGATTCTGCTGAAACCCCTCTTAAAGTGGAAATGGAAATCTTACCTATTGTTGATCAAACTGACGGCCAAGAATTACAAAGCAATGGTATTGAGGACAATTTCATCACACTAAATCTTGAGCCTGTCGTTAATCAAGATATAGATTCTAGTGAGTCCTTGACAGGATACACCATTGTATCCATTCCAGATGGCTTAACACTTTACTTTGATGGTAATGCAGTAGAGGAAAGTAATTTACCGTTAGAACTCAATGAACTACTCGATGGTAGCTCGGCAACATTATCTGAGTTGTTAAACAGTGGACGAATCACTGTAAAAGCTAATGAAGACCTAAGTGGGACATTTAGCCTGGAAGTTCAGTACGAAGTGACAGACACGTCTCCTACGATGGAGACTGATGTAAAGGCAATCAATGGCTCTTTGAGCGTCGTGGTTTCTGGAAAAGTGGATATTGGTAATGAAGATATTGACAAAACACGTTTAGAAGGCGCGACTGAAGTATTCACAAGTACGGATGGGTCTGCTGTTGACGTGAGTGGAGGCATTACATTTACAGAAGCGGATATTGATGGTTCAGAGTATCTCGATTACATCGTTTTACAGATACCGCAGGGTCAAGACCTCATTGTTACTCATCCGAACGGTGCTTCTCAAGATGCCGATGGGAACTGGCTGATTCCAATGGAAGGAATCACAAGTGATAGCGTGTTGGAAACCGCTCAAGATTTGCTTGCTGGCGCATCGATTTATAGCCCATCTAATACAGAGATACTTGATGTGAATGTGTTAGCGTATGTTCGAGATGGAACGGATGCTCAATACATCACAGGTCAGTTCCAAATTCAAATTACTGGCCATGAAGGAGATGGAGACCAGTGTGCTGATCCTGGTGAACCAGGAAGCGTTCAAAGTGGGGATATTGTAGGTAAAGAAGGTGAAGATGTCTCAATTGGGACGTTTTTAAACCCTGATGTAGCGAGTAGTGATGGTAACTTAGTTTCCTTCTTTGTCGCCGCAGATTCTTTACCTGAAGGAGTCGAGCTTACTGGCGAAGGTGTGATACCTGCTTATGATAATGCGGGCAATCTGTTGGGTTATTCAATTTCTAGCGCTGGATTGTCTTCCTTGACGCTTACTGGCGTGGATGAGGACTTTGCTGGTTGCATTACTTTCAATTTAGAAGTGACAGAAACGGCCCCATGCGATGGTGACTCGAAAACAACCGCTCAGACCATTACGGTACAAATCTCTCCTGTTGTCGATGATATCGCGATAGCACCAAGCCAAGTTACGGTTCAAGAAGATACTATAACCAACCTGAATCTTGCTCTTGTATTGGGCGATAGTGAAGGACCAATGCAGTCCATTACTGGAGAAGGTGACGCAGCGACTGGCCTTGAAAGTGTCAATTGGGTTTCTTTATCGGTGTCTGACGAGAATGCGCGGTTTACTGCCGTGGACCCGAGCCTACTCATTGACAACGGTGATGGAACATGGGTAGTGACAGATGTTACGCGTCTAAACGAAATTCAGTTAATCCCACCTGAAAACTACAGTGGAGAGCTTGTTATTTCCGTTGACGCAAACATTACTGATGAAGTCACGGGAAGTTGTTTAAGTACTGACAGTGCGAAAGATACTCAAACTAAATCAACAGAAGTTACCGTTACCATTGCCCCAGTGGTTGATAAAGCGGTTCTGGAAACAGAAGACGTAGTTGGTGATGAAGATAATTATATTTATTTAGGAAACTTATCTGCATCATTAATCGATCAAGATGGTTCTGAGTCGATGTCTTTGGTCATGACAGGAGTGCCAGACGGAGCCGTGTTGGTTTGGGACAATAATGGGACGTTCGAATTACTCCCTGATAACGGTTCAACGGATGGTGAGAGCAAGGAGTGGCAGCTAACTCAAGCACAACTTGATAAGGTTTACTTTCTACCGCCACTAGATTTTAGTGGGGATATTTCATTAACACTGCAAGCTATTACCCAAGAGTCTGGATCAAACGACTATAACTATACCACTTCTCAGTTCAACGTCGGCGTAAAACCGATTGGCGATGATGTATCGTTGAATACAACCTCTAACACGTTCACTGGAGATGAAGGTGATTCCATTTCGATTGACTTTTTAGCGAGCGGTTTTGAAACAAATAGCAACGAATATATAGAAGTGTCGATGTTGATCAAAGCAAGCTCTGAACCCTCTGCATTGGAAGGCTTAGGTAGGATTCGTATTGGAACTCAATTCTCATCCTTTACCTTCGATGACGCGGGCAATGCCGTGGCGACGGTATTAGTGCGAGCAAATGAAGTGTCAGGTTTGGAGTTCATTCCGAAGGATGCATTTGGAACGATGGATGTTGCTCTCAATGTTAGAACGTTTGATCAAGCGATAGTGTCAGAGACACTCGAAACCGATTTTGGAGATGTGCAAACTACCGATCTAACCATTGTTGTTACCCCTGAAGCTGATGAGCCAACACTAACGGCCGATTATCAGTCTATTGTGTCTGAAGCGTCTGGGAGTATTCCTTTGGGGTTGAGCATGAATTTAGTCAATCCTGCACCCGAAGAGTTTGGAAGTGTGGAGATTCGCGGATTACCAACAGATCTAGAGTTGAGTCATGGTGAAAGATTGAACGGCATTTATACTGTTGATCAAGAGGATGTCGCTGATCTTTCCATCGTTGGCGGGTTTAGCGGTGCAAGTGATTTTACGTTGTCGATAAAACCGATTGCAACACTGGGTGCTACAGTCGCAGAAGGTGCTGCTCAGACAGTCAATGTTGCCTTAGTGGAAGAAGGGGGCAAAACATTACTTGCGACAGATGCTAATGATTTGCTTATTGGAGGAAGTGGCAGCGATGTATTCCAGTTTGACAGTTCAGGGCTCGGTAACGAGTTAAAGCCCTCGTACGATGTGATCAACGATTTCCAAATATCCGTTATTGGTGATGATAATGACACAATTGACATCGCCTCGATAATCACCGCTACCTCGATAACAGAAGTCGATAATAAGCTCGATTTAACAGAGAATGATGATGGCGTAACGCTTCACATAAAACCAGAAGAGACGGGGACAAAACAACAGATTCTTATGCAGGGCGTCACTCTCGATCAGCTTTACAAAGGTGACTCGACTGGCGTAGCCGAAGAAAATGTCTTACAGAAGATGATTGATGACAACAACTTGCTAGTAGGTGGTATGTCATGAAGCATCACTCATCCTCATCAAGTGAGCTGACTAACGATCCTTGGGGGCAATCGTTAGCTTGGTTGATGCGTTATTTTGAGGTTAGACACCATACAAAAAAGGTGCTTTCTGGATTACCTCTTGTTGAGGGTAGATTGGATAGTGACTTATTCATCAGAGCCACTGAGCGAGCCGATCTTGAACTCACATTAATCGATTTAAAATCCACCGCAATGTTGAGCTTTCCATTGGTGGTAATCAATAGGAAGACGTTACAACCCGCTATTATATCTGAGCGACATAACAGCGATTATCAAGTCACGTTATTTAGTGAAGATCAAGGTGAAACGCAATATGTCACGAGCGAGGAGCTGCATAATCAATTCCAGCCTCAAGCATGGCAAGTTTCTATGCGTCCAGAGCTGGACAAACGGATAAGTTCTATTCAAGCGGATTATAATGAACATTGGCTTTTCGCCGTAGTGAAAGAAATGTCTCCGTGGTATCGAGATCTTTTGATTGCCTCTTTCCTTATCAATACGCTAGCGCTAGTTATTCCGCTTTTCACTATGAACGTTTACGATCGTGTAGTGCCTAATCAAGCTTTCAGTACATTATGGGTTTTGGTCGCTGGTGTCTCCGTCATCATTATTTTTGATTGGCTATTGCGTAAAGCAAGGGGAGTTGTCACTGATACCGCGGGTAAGTACATCGATAACAAGCTTTCTTCGATACTTTTTTCTAAAGTTATGGGGATGAAACTTGAACACCGTCCTGCATCAGTCGGTGCATTCGCTCGACAACTACAAGATTTTGATAGTGTTCGCGATTTTTTTACTTCTGCATCTCTTGTGACCTTAGTTGATCTCCCATTTACGTTGTTATTTTTAGCCTTAATAGGTTGGCTAGGTGGGGCAATGATGTTCATACCTATTGCCGTCATGTTTACCCTGCTGATCCTTGGCTTTGCGGTAAAAGCAAAAATAGAACAATCACATACGGAAAGTGCTGCACTATCCATGAAGCGACAAGCTCACTTGTTTGATTCATTGTCCTCTTTAAAAGAGATTAAGCAAAATAACGCTACGGGAGAAGCACAAAAGCGTTGGGAGCAAACGGTATCCATGCTTTCTGATTGGCAAAATCAATCGCGAAACTATTCGAATATCGTTGCTTACTCCATTCAATCTAGCCAGCAGATAATTACCGTAATGTTACTTGTAACAGGCGTGTACAGAATTTCTGAGGGATTGCTAAGCATGGGGGGGCTCATTGCTATTGTCATGCTTAGCGGTCGTGCTGCAGGGGCGATTAACCAGTTAGCTATGCTGTTACTTCGCTATCAACAGACAAAAACAGCGGTTGAAGGCTTAAATTCTATCATGTCTTTACCTCAGGAGGCGCAACGCAGTCAGGTCATTACGTCTGCCGAATTTACAGGGAATATACGTTTAGAAAACGTGAGCTTCCAATACCCAGATGTTGATATGCCATGTTTGAGAGATATTAATCTTACTATCAAGCAAGGCGAACGCGTTGGCGTTATTGGTAGTGCAGGAGCAGGAAAGTCTACACTCCTTTCCATTATGACCAATCAACTCAGTGCCTCACAGGGCAGCGTTTATTTCGATGACATTGACAGTCAGCTTTGGCCTGCCGAATTGATAAGAGAGAAAACGGGTTGGGTTGGCCAAGATTCGCATCTTATATACGGCAGTATTATGGAAAACATAGTATTAGGACATCATGTTATTGATCAAGAACGATTACGCCGTGCGATAGAATTATCGGGTTTGAACCAGTACATGAGTCGCCTTCCTCATGGTCTAGAAACGCAAGTCGGAGAAGGAGGGCGTTATTTGTCGGGGGGGCAAAGGCAAGCTGTAGCGATTTCAAGAGCTTTTTATCGAAACCCAGCAGCATTAATTTTAGACGAGCCAACCAGTTCCTTAGACCAGCCTGCTGAGAATGCGTTGTTTAATGCTCTCAAATCGTTGCCGCACTCGACGACGATGATTATTAGCTCTCATAAACATTCCTTATTATCGCTTTGTGATCGAATTGTTGTGCTTGATAAAGGCACAATTTTGAGGGAAGGAGCGCCCCAAGAAATTTTTGCTAAACAACAGTCTAACGCGAAGACGAACAGAGTACGCGCAGTATCAATTGTACGCGAAGGAGGTCAATGATGAGCACAGTTCGTTGGAGTAATGCTCATTTAGCAAACCGTTCGAGAACGTTGATTTGGTTGTCTGCCGCGTTAGTGCTGAGTGTGATTATTTGGGCCTCGTGGGCGAGGTTAGACGAAGTGGTTGTCGGCGAAGGAAAAGTTGTTCCTACTTTGTCTGTTCAGACTATTCAGAGCTTAGAGGGAGGCATTTTAAAGGAGTTACTTGTCATGCCTGGTGAAAGCGTCACTAAGGGGCAAACCATCGCCATTCTGGATGATACAAGGTTTAAGTCGACCTATTCGGAGACCTCTGAGCAAGTTGAATCTTTGCTCGCCAGAAAGCAGAGGCTTCAAATTGAATTAGAAACGGTAAAAGTGAATAGCCTCCAACTGGATTGGAAACAACAAGTGAGTATCGAGCCTCAGACATTTGATATTTCGATGACCGGCCACTCTGCCTATCTGAATGCCAAAGCAAACTATCTTGAGCGGTTGAGCCAACTGGAGTCTGAGCTGGAGGAGGCTAAATTGCGAATTGAGCAACAATCGCAAGCTTATCTTGATACCTTGAATACCATTCAAACACTAAAAAGCAGTCTGGTTATTGTCTCGAAAGAGCGAGATATGCTGAGAGAGGTGGTTTCTAGTGGCGCGGTGGCTGAAGTGGAATTATTAAAACTGAATAGAGACGTTATAAAGCTCAAAGGAGACATCGCGAGTTCACAAGCTGCTGCCCAAAAGCAGAGGGCTGTGTATTCTGAATCCATCGCAGACTATCGTGGTACTGCGCTTGCTTTTAGGGCAGAGGCACAAGGGCAGCTCAATGAAGTTGTGACGCAACTAGCGCAGCTCAATGAAAGTCGTCAGGCGATTGCGGATCAGTTGAATCGAACGCAGTTACTTTCTCCGGTCGATGGAACCATCAAAGATGTTTTTGTCAGAACCATCGGAGGTGTGGTTAAGCCGGGTGAGCCTATTTTAGAAATAGTCCCTCGTAATAGCACGTTAATCGTTGAAGCGAGAATTTCTCCTCAGAATATCGCCTTCATAAGGCCTGGCCTGCCGGCAACGGTAAAGTTGTCTGCCTATGACTTTGTCATTTACGGAGGTCTAGAAGGAGAAGTGACCTACGTAAGCGCCGATGCACTTCAAAATGAAGAGGGCAATGCCTACTACCGTGCCAACGTTACTTTCAAGGTTGATGATAAGTTTACGATCATCCCGGGAATGCAGGTTGTGGTAGACATTCTTACAGGAGAAAAAACAGTACTGAATTATTGGTTAAAACCTATATTACGTGCGAAAGAGAATTCGCTCAGAGAAAGATAGACATAAGGATATAAGATGCGGCTTAAATCAACGTTATTGGTCTTGTTTGCAGTATCATCGTCGCCAAACGCTTTGACTTTAGAGGAGTCAGTTACGTTATCTCTCGATAGCTCCCCCAGTTTGCTTGCTCGCTATTCTCGCTATGAGTCGATGGTACGAGACCGAAATGCCATAAATGGTTCATTTCTTCCTCAGGTTAATTTGTATGCAGCAGCAGGGTACGAAGGTACTCGATATAACAATGGAAACTACATCGACAGTGAAGATAGAACATTAGAAAGAACGGAGATGGGCGTAAGAATCTCCCAACTGTTATTTGATGGATTTAAAACAAGTGCTGATGTTGATCGCCTATCTTACGAGGCTGAAGCTGAACGCTTAGGCTTATTGGCATCTGCGGAAAATGTCGCATTAGATACTGTCAGAGCGTATGTGGACGTTTTACATGCCCGAGAGTTGATGAAACTGACAGAAAGAAACTTAAGTGAACACCAAGAGATCTACCGTTTCATTCTAGATAAAAAAGAAAAAGGTTTAACCAGCAACTCCGATTTAGCACAGGTTTCTTCGCGTGTCGCGACAACACAGTCCTCATTGATTGCCGCCCAAAACAATCTTTCCGATGCTAGAACAAGATTTGTACGTTTAGTTGGTCGAGCGCCGCAAAACTTAGTTGAGCCTGTTTACCCGCAGGAATTGCTTCCGAATAAGCTTGACGAAGCACTTAAACAAGCGGTTAGGTTGCACCCATCCATACAGTCGGCGATGAAAGATTTAGAGGCGGCTCGACATGAAGTAAAAAGAGAAAAGGGGGATTACTACCCAGAGCTCAAGCTTGAGCTGTCAGCCAACAAAACAGACAACGTGGATAATATTGAAGGCATTAACGAAGATGCAAAGGTTATGCTGACGGTCAACTACGATCTTTTTAACGGCTTTTCTACAGACTCCCGAGTGGAGTCATCCGCCTGGAGAGTAGAGGAGGCGAGGGCTATTCGAGCAAATGCAGAACTAGATGCGAATGAAGGTGTAAGGCTGGCATGGGACGCACATACATTGCTTCAACAGCAAATGGAGTTTTTAAAAGTCAACGTTGATGCGGCGAAAGTAACTGAATTAGGGTACATCCAGCAGTTCAATGTAGGGCGACGCAGTTTGTTAGATGTATTAGATGCCAAAGTTGAAACGTTTGTTGCGAGACGGAACTATACCCGAACAAAGTACGATCATTTGGTTGCCACTTACCGTTTATTCAACTCGATGGGGATTCTGACTTATGCGTTGCGAGTTGAGTATCCAGAGAACTGGAAGGAGAACAATAATGGATAAATTCGCAGTTACGAGTCTTCTAGTTTTCATGTTAGCAGGCTGTGCTGAATCACCGAATACGACGTTGACCACTTACCAGTACTACGACCTTAAAGACAATGATAGTGATGGTGTGATAAACCAACGAGATAACTGCGCAGATACGCCAAAAGGTGTCGTTGTTGACAGTGAAGGCTGTGCGAATTGGGTCAACGACTCGCAGACACACCTGATCAGCTTTTTCTTTGCGATGGATGAGCATCAGGTAACGCCATCTCATGATATGCCGCTAAGCGAGTTGAAAGCATTGCTTCAGAGTAACCCCAATGCGCAAGTCATACTGATAGGAGATACAAGCCCTGAAGCGTCACTCGAACACAACAAAGCGTTGGCAAAGAAAAGGACGGCAGCTATACGAGAATTGCTAGTGAGAAACGGCATTCAAGATAATCGAATTGAAGAGCAAGAGTTTTATCAGAATACGGCATTGACGGTACAACTAAAAAAACGGGAAAGGCGCACAATTGCTGTTGTAAACACGAAAGCTGAAAGTACTGAACAAGCGTGGACTATATTTAGTTCGGACAGCGAGTTGACACCTAATTCGAAGTTGGAGTTGAATTATGAAAATTAAAGTATTGCCTTTCTTTGCTCTAGCTTCATGTTTGATTTCACCGCTGGCATTTGCTGACTCTGAGGCTCGAACATCGATTTTTGTCGAACCAGAGATATTAGAAACGATAGAAACATTGATAGATGAGCCAAGTGTAAATGTAGCGCTTGCATCTCAGTCTGGTGGTTTTTACGACATGCTAAATGACGGAACCTCTATTGCGATCACATCTAAGAAATGGTCAGATGAAAACATCTCTCGATTTCAACGAGAAAGAGGCCACAGACCTACACGTTTGTTTTTAATGGCAAACGCTATTGTCGTAATCAATAGTCAAAAGAGTACGGTAGATAGTGTTTCCGTTAGTGAATTGAAACGCTGTGATGCAAATACGTATGCTTTCGGGGAGATGCGTTTAAGTAACCCAGATGTGAGCTCTAATGGTTGTCAATCATCGATTCAAATGCTTGATGAAGACCGATTGAAACGGGCTTTAAGTGACGACTTTTCAGCCAAAGCTTATATGCGATACTCCGATTTTAAATACTCAGAACAGTGGTCGAGCTACAAGGCTCTCTCTGTTCATCATAACGATGACTCATGCTCTTTGAGCACAGATTGCATCTATTCTCTTCGCTATCCACTTTCCGTGGTCTATTACGTTTATATAAATAAACAATTCGACACTAATCAGAAGATCAAAAAATCAAAGCTATTTGAACTCCTTACAACCGACAACAATACACAACAGGTACGAAATGCTGGGTTTATTCCACTACCAAAAGCGCTTATTAAAATAAATAGGGTGAAGTTAGGGCTAGATGAGCCAGTTGTTTTAAACGGGTATAAATAAACTTCATACGCCTAACTATGTGGGCTTGAGTGAACGTACCGCTCTAGGAAGTTTGCCTTGCTGCTCATTTATCTTTGGTTAACCTTTGGTCAATTGAGTTGGTTGTAAGTGGTTTTGTTGGTAATTTTTCTATCATTGTGGCAAGTTTACTTAAAACTACTTAAGTGAATTTAAGTTATGACACAAGAAGAAAGACTCGTAGCGCTCAGAGCCAGGTTGGATCAGCAACATAAAGTAACGTTGTCTGAAGTTTGTGAGTACTTTGGTATCTCGCGAGATTCAGCTCGCCGAGACTTAGTTAAGTTGAGTCAGCAGCCCGGGTTACAAAGAATACGAGGTGGTGTCATGCTTGCGCCGATCTCTTCCCATACCGAGGCATACGCGAGTCGACCCGTGAGTGACGTTAAACATCGACTAGCTCAAGCTTCCGCAGCGTTGTTGGATGAGCGCGACCATCTTGTTATTGATACCAGCACCATTTTGTCTCTGCTCCCACTCTATGCAGGAAAAGCGCGTTGTGGAGAAAACAAGCTCAACGTCGTTACTAACAGCATTGATGTACTGACCGCTGCTGAAACAAACGACACAATGGACGTTCATTTCTTAGGCGGACACTTTGACCCTTATGCCAGAGCAGTTTTAGGGGCGCAAGCAGAGCAGCAAATGCAGCAGTATCACGTGAACAAAGCGTTCATTGGGGTGTGTGCATTGACATCCCGAGGGCTGACAACAAATAGTTTGTTAGAAGCTACAATGAAACAAGCGATGATTGCTCAAGCTCAGCAGGTCATCGTCGTTTGTGAATCCCGAAAAATTGGTAGCGACAATTTCCACCACGTATGTGATTTGTCAAAGATCGACATCATTATTACCGATCATCCCCCTCAATCAGATTTTCAACAACTCCTCGATCACAATGATATTGAATGTATTGTTGTGTCACCGAAATAAGGAATCTTAGAATGGCTTACGATCCCGTAAAAACCGCTGTGATTGGTTACGGATATTCAGCAAAAACGTTTCATTTACCCTTCATTAAAGCGCTACCAAATTTAACGCTGAGCGCGATAAGCTCTCGTCAACAGGAGGCGGTTCAAAATGATTGGCCAGATGCCAAGTGGTTTTCTGATGCGAATACTTTACTCGATGATAGTGATGCAGAGCTCGTAATCATTACTGCGCCAAATGACGTACATTACGAACTTGCAAAGCGTGCGTTGAACAATGGGAAACACGTCATCGTCGAGAAACCGTTTGTTACTCGTATAGAAGACGGTAATGAACTTATCGCCTTGGCGGAAGAGAAAGGTCTAGTGCTGAGCGTTTTTCACAATAGACGTTGGGATGGAGATTTTCTCACGGTTAAATCTCTTATCGAACAAGGTAAGTTAGGTGATATAAAGCTGTTTGAGTCACACTTTGACCGTTACCGCCCTGAAGTTCGTCAACGATGGCGAGAGCTAGCTCAAGATGGTGGTGGTATTTTATTCGACCTTGCTCCTCATCTTCTCGATCAAGCATTGGTGTTGTTTGGCTTGCCAGATGCGATAGACGCACAATGTCGAATGATGCGTCCGGGCGCGACGACGATTGATTATTACAACTTGATACTTCATTACCCTGAGCATATTGTGCACTTGCATTCAAACTTGTATAGCCCAGAGCCGAATCTCCGATACAAAGTATTGGGTACGGAAGCTAAATATGAAAAGTTCGGATTAGATCCTCAAGAGGGCTACTTAAAAGAAGGCCGTTTGCCGGAAAACGATGCTTGGTCGGAAGAAGATGAGGCGTTATACGGCGTCCGTTACGACGAAGACGGTGCGCAAACTATCAAAACGGAGAGAGGCGCGTACCAAGCTTACTTTGTTGGTGTGGCAGACGCCATTCGTTTGGGCACTGATAACCCGGTTCCTGCCGCTCAAGCAGTACAGAATATCGCTCTGATTGAGATGGCATTGGAAAGCAGTAAAACGGGTAAAACGATTCAGGTGAAACCATGAGTTTGACGCTTGAACTCGTGGCCCTGCAAGAGCATGAACTTCAGTTGGCGGAATTTAATCACCATATTGCGTGGTCTATCGGCCTCGCTCTAAAAGAAGAGGCTGAAGCTTGCGGCGCGGCTGTTGCTATTGAGGTTTACGGCTTTGGACAAACGCTATTTCAATACGCGATGGCAGGAACCTGCGCTGATCATGTAGATTGGGTCCGTAGGAAGCGAAACTCAGTATTAAGGTATGGCCACAGCTCTTACTATCTTTCTCTGTACAACAAGCAAAAGCAACGTGATTTCGAAAATCAGCCTCATCTCGATGCTCGTGAGTACTGTGCTCATGGTGGCGCGTTCCCAATTCGGCTTTCTGGGTCTGGTTTGGTTGGGGTTGTGACGGTATCGGGTTTACCGCAGTTAGATGATCATCAGCTAGTTGTGGATATATTAAAAACGATGACAGAGACAAAACCCTCTTAAACGCCAAATATGAAAGTAGCACGGTTCTTTATCGTGCTACTGAATTCTCTTTTTAGCTCATAAAGTGTTCTTTAATGTGAGCAAATATTAACATTGATCCCAACTTACTACCTGAAAATCAAATCAATTTCATATAACCTATACGCTCATTCATATAGAAAGCCTTCAAAGTTGGCCATTGGCAATGTCTTTTAGAAGAAAAGAAAAACTCAATCTTAGAAATCTTATTGTCACCCTATGTGTGTTCAGTGTGCTTGTCACTTTGATCAACGCATTCTACTCGATTTATCGTGTTCAAAGGGATCTCATCATCAATAACACGTTAGAATCAAACCGTGTTTACGCCCAAAAAATGTCTGAAATGACAGACTCTTTCATAGAAAGCTCAATGTCGCAGCTAAAATACAGTGCGAACGTGCTAAAAGACAAGATGCATGACGCTCAGCTTCTTGATAAAGAGGCTGAGAGATTAAGAACGCAAACCAAATCATTTAACTCTGTGGTTGTCGTTAATGCAAAAGGGGTTATTATTTCTGTATCTCCTGAAACACTTCAGGTGAAAGGTGTAAGGTTAGTGGGTGAAAGAAAACGCCAGTCTTTAAACGCTCAAGCACCGGTTGTTACTGAACCATTTATATCGCCAGCTGGAAATTACTTGTTAACCATCTCATATCCTATATTTTCTCAATCTAATGAATATTTAGGTTATATCGGCGGCACTATTTATCTAGAAAAAGAAAATATTCTTGCAGAGTTACTCAGCCAGCACGCATACAAAGATGGTTCTTTCCTTTACGTTGTCGATGAGAGTAACACTC
>NZ_WXWS01000178.1:0-15593 GCF_009904715.1 Vibrio sp. V42_P2S4T144
AATCTGAAAAAATTTGAATATCCTGCTGAGTTAAGAACCTGTAAGGTGGTAGCAGCGAGCTATCATCCACTCGCTGCAATACATTAACTCTGAAATGCAGGTCTAGCTAAAATTTGGTTATACCATCGAGCAATGCTTGGCGACGTCGATAGCACATCAATTTCTAGGCCTTTAATTGCGAAACTGATCAAAATAAAGCCTGTTATATCGACGATAGTAAAATGGTCTACGGCGATAAAATCATTATGTTCAAGGCGCTTGTCTAAGACAGGCAGAAATTCGTAGACGCGTTGTTTTGATTCTTCGCCCCATGCTTCAACGCAACGTTCTCTGTCTCCATAAACTCCGGTCATGTTTCGAAACGCCTGAAATGCCGCATTTAGTCCTTGGAACTCCACCACACGATGCCACATTTCCACCTGAGCACGTTCGAGCTGGTTAGCACCAAACAGCGCCAGATCATTTTCAAACGCTTCATCTAGGTAGCGACAAATCGCCACACTTTCACAGATCGTCGTACCATCATCCAGTTCGAGCAAAGGCACTTTGCCGTTCACGCTTTTCGATTTAAACGGTTCAGATAGGTTATCGCCCTCACGAACGTTCAGCGCAATTCGCTCAACCTCGCCACCGATTTCCTTTAGAAAAATGCTAACTCGCTTACAACTTGGAGTCATTGCGGTTTCATAGAGCTTCATTTCACATCCTTTTATCTTTTTCTAACCGATTGGTTAGGATATACTGTAGCCAGTTTATAAACGATCAGTCAAGAACTTCACTATCAAAAATTTTCAAACAGTTGTGGGTCTGTTTGCTGAGCGAGATTTTTGATGCCGTTTGTGAGTTCACATGAATTTGGAGGCTGATACCCAAGGATAGATGGGTATTCATCATATTGGTTCAGTTCGAGCGCTAGAGGTTCTCTGTACCATCCCTCCAAAGCAATTTAATTACCCGATAAGCAGACCCAGGCAGGTAATTTATGGCAAGAAAAGCCAACTTCGACCGAGATGAAAAGCTTCTCGTGGCTATGGATGTGTTTTGGCGCAAGGGCTTTGCGAACACGTCTATCTCGGATCTCACCGACGAGTTGAACATCAACCGCTTCAGTCTTTACAACACCTATGGTGACAAGCAACAGCTCTACTACGAAGCGCTCGATACTTACTTAAAAAAGGTCTCGCTACCGTCACTGAATGATTTGGAAAAAGACGATGCGTCTTTACCTGAGTTGGAATCGTTCCTTAAATCTTTTGCTGAACTGCAACGCAAACGCAACTGTGGGTGTTTTATCCAAAATGCGTTGATTGAGCACGCTGGTGAAGACGATGACGTACTGCGTAAAGGGCATTTTTTGTTTGACCATCTTATCGACATCATTGCGGATGCGCTGACCAATGCGCAAAAAGAAACCTTAGTGCCGAAAACGCTGAAACCAGAAGAGCTCGCTCGTTTTGTTCTCAACAACATGCAAGGTATGCGCGTACTTGGCAAAGCCAAACGTTATGCCGACTTGGATACCGCGCTTTCCTGCTTGCTGGTTTTGATTAGGAAGTGACATGTCGATTGAAGTGATAGCAGTACGTCTTACCAAAGGCATGGACTTAAAGCTGAGCCTAGCGAAATTGGTCGAGCAGCATGGTATCAAAGCAGGCTCGATTGCCTCATGCGTTGGCTGTATCTCTAACCTCAACCTTCGTTTGGCAGGTGCAGAGAGTACGTTAACCAAACAAGAGCCATTTGAAATCGTCTCTGTGATGGGAACACTAACGCCTGAGCATCAGCACGTTCATATCTCGGTGTCTGATCGTGATGGACTAGTTTGCGGTGGGCATTTGCTGGAAGGCACAGTGATTGATACTACCGCAGAATTGATCATCCATTCTTACTCAGAACTTGAGTTCACTAGAGCGATGGACGACTCGACTGGCTATACCGAACTACAAGTGAATCCTTCCAAATAGTAAAAAGCTCCAGAACCATACTGTGGTGTATCTGGAGCTTTATTCGCATGTCTCTCACGCGAAGAATTCACTCATATCGAGCAAGCTAACTTCGGAGATCACTCTTCGACTAAATAACAAACCTGATTATCGTCGACCATTACTTGCCACGTTTTTAGACAGTGCGCATCGTCTTCTAAACACTGCCCGCTCTTTAAACTGAAGTGCTGTTTATACAGTGGTGATGCAACACACATCTCACCATCAATATCACCGACAATCCCTCGACTCATCACATAAGCCTTACCAATTGGATCCCAATCTTGAACGGCGTAAACACCGCTATCAGGAATGTAGAACAACGCGACATGCTCGCCTTCAATCAACACCGTGGCACCGATGAACGGCATTAGGTCATCAAGCTGACACAATTTCACTTTGGTTAAAGCTGCCATTTACACCTCCTGTTTCAATGGAATACGCTGACCGCGCACACGTTGGTACGGCAAGACTTTGCTGCCCGACGTGCTGTTCAAGAAAGGACGGAAGCGTTGCAGTTTCTGTGGACTATCCAACGTACTCTTCCACTCACACTGATAGGTATCTACGACTCGTGCCATTTGTTCATCCAAAGCGTCACATAGGTTGAGAGAGTCATCCAAAATCACTTGCTTAAGGTAATCTAAGCCCCCTTCCATGTTCTCCATCCACACTGACGTACGCTGCAAGCGATCTGCGGTGCTGACGTAGAACATCAATACTCGGTCGATCATGGTGATCAACTCTGATTTGGATAAGTCGGATGCAAACAAATCTGCGTGTCTTGGTCTCATGCCTCCATTACCGCAAACGTATAGATTCCAGCCGTTTTCAGTGGCGATCACCCCAATGTCCTTACTTTGCGCTTCTGCGCACTCGCGAGTACAGCCCGATACGGCAAACTTAAGCTTATGGGGCGCTCGCAATCCTTTGTATCGGTTCTCTAACTCAATGGCTAATCCGACCGAGTCATCAACACCATAGCGACACCACGTAGAACCAACGCAAGATTTCACGGTGCGCACCGATTTGCCGTAGGCGTGCCCTGTTTCAAAACCAGCATCAATCAAGGTTTGCCAGATTTCAGGAAGCTGTTCTAACTGGGCACCAAATAAATCCACGCGCTGACCGCCTGTGATCTTGGTGTACAGATCGTATTGCTGAGCAACTTCGCCTAGCACGATAAGTTTGTCTGGTGTGATTTCACCGCCCGGAACACGAGGCACAATCGAGTAAGAGCCATCTTTTTGCAGGTTTGCCATAAAGGCATCGTTAGAATCTTGCAGAGATTGATGTTGAGGCTCCATGATGTGTTCATTCCACAAAGAAGCAAACACAGATGCTGCTGTCGGCTTACAGATATCACACCCATGCCCTTTGCCATGCAGTGCAATTAAGGTGTCGAAGTCTTTGATTTGTTCCACTTGGCAAATATGGAACATCTCTTGGCGACTTAACTCAAAGTGCTCACAAAGGTGGTTGTTAACCTCTACCCCCATGGCTGCCAGTTGAGTATCCAATACCGACTTCACCATATTGCTACAGCCACCACAGCCAGTACCGGCTTTGGTGTTCGCTTTAAGGTCCGTAAGGTTGGTGGTGCCAGCTTGAATCTCGGCAACTAAGTCGCCTTTTGTGACGTTGTGACAAGAACAGATGATGGCGCTGTCTGGCATCTCTCCATCAAGCATTCCGGTATCAAACAACAGGTTCGCGGCGTGGTCTGGTAGAACCGTTTTGTTCAAATAACACTGTAAGAGCGCATCGTAGTCACTGTTGTCACCAACGAGAATCGCACCAAGCAGTTGGGTGCCGCTCGCATCAACCACCAGCTTTTTGTAGATGCCTGCAACCGCATCTTGCAACACCATTTCCTGTGCGCCTTCGGTTTGCATTTGTACATCGCCGATAGACGCCACATCCACCCCAAGTAGCTTGAGCTTGGTGCTCATGTCTGCACCTTTAAAACCTTCGCTCGGCATACCAGTCAAGACATCGGCAGTGGTTCTCGCCATGGTGTAACCGGGAGCGACCAAACCAAAGATCTTCTGCTCCCAAAGGGCACATTCGCCAATCGCGTAAATGTTCTCATCGCTGGTTTGGCATTGGTTATTAATCACAATGCCGCCTCGCTCGCCTATTTCTAGCTCAGCCAACCTTGCCAACTCATCTTGAGGACGAATGCCTGCGGAGAAGACAATCACATCCACTTCGAGAGGATCTTTGTCTTTAAACACCATACGATGCTTAGCCGTTTCACCATCGCAGATTCGTTCCGTACCCGTTGAGGTGTGAACGGTTAGCCCTAGCGCTTCAATCTTCTCTTTTAGCACCAAGCCTGCACCATCATCTAATTGCACGGGCATCAGGCGAGGCGCAAATTCAATAACGTGAGTTTCTAGCCCCAATAGTTTGAGTGCGTTTGCCGCTTCTAAACCCAACAAGCCACCGCCAATCACTGCGCCTGTTCTTGCACCTTCACATGCCTTTTTGATTTGTGAAAGATCATCAAGCGTGCGGTAGACAAACACGTTGTCGCGGTCTTTACCTTCAATTGGCGGCACAAATGGGTACGAACCAGTAGCGAGCACAAGTTGGTCGTAACCCATCACATCTTCACCATCAAGCAGAATGCGCTTTTGCTCTCTGTCGATGCCTGTTACTTGGCTGCCAAGTACGAGTTGGATGCCATGCATGTCGTACCATTCTTGGTTACTCAGCATCAAATCATCATGAGACTTACCCGCAAACAAAGAGGACAACTGTACACGGTCATACGCGATAAAACGCTCTGCACCAATCACGGTAATTCGGTGCTCCAAATGCGCGTTTTTCTGCACTAATTGCTCGACGAGGTGTTGCCCGACCATACCGTTGCCTACCACAACGATGTGGCTCAATGCGTTCTTTACAGGGATCGTTAAAGGACTGTTCATCGCTGCCTCCTTATGCCGTTTGCGCTGCGGTTTTGGGTTTGTCTTCTTTCGAAGCAGGAATCTCGACTTTGGATTGCTTCTCGTAAAGGAACTTCAACACCGCTTGTCGACACTTCTGATACTGCGCATCATCCGCCAGTGCTACACGCTCACGAGGGCGCGGTAGATTTACTTCTAACACCTCTCCAATGGTTGCCGCCGGTCCGTTAGTCATCATCACAATTTTGTCGGATAGCAGCACCGCTTCATCCACGTCGTGGGTAATCATGATGACGGTGTTGTTTAGCTCGGCTTGAATCTTCATCAGTGCATCCTGCAAATGCGCACGAGTTAACGCATCCAACGCGCCAAATGGCTCATCCATCAGTAGAACCTTTGGTTGAAGTGCCAGTGCTCTGGCAATTCCGACTCGCTGCTTCATGCCCCCAGAGATTTCATCCGGCTTTTTGTGCGCGGCATGCTGCATTTGAATCAACTCCAAATAGTGATTCACTTGCTCCTGAATCCACGCTTTGCCCTTTTTGCCAGCAATTTGTTTTACTGCGAGCTCAACGTTTTGATATACGGTGAGCCAAGGCAATAACGAATGGTTTTGGAACACCACTGCGCGGTCAGGTCCCGGTCCTGCCACCTCTCGTCCATCGACGATCACACCGCCGTCTGTTGGCATGTGCAGCCCTGCAACTAAGTTCAATACCGTTGATTTACCACAGCCAGAGTGACCAATTAGGGATACAAACTCGCCTTTATTTATTTGTAAATCGACGTTCTTAAGCGCGATGAACTCGCCATCTGGCGTTGGGAATCGCATCCCTAATCGCGTTAGATCTAATAATGCTTTTTCCATGATCTTTTCCCTTATCTCAACGCTTGTTGTTTATTCCAAGACAACCACTTTTGAAGTTGCAACATGCCTCTATCGAGCATCAAACCGATAAAGCCGATGGTGATGACTGCGACCATAATACGACCCAATGATGCCGAGCTGCCGTTTTGGAATTCATCCCAAACGAACTTGCCTAACCCTGGGTTCTGAGCGAGCATTTCTGCCGCAATCAACACCATCCAAGCGATACCTAAAGAGAGACGTAAACCGGTGAAGATCATTGGAATGGCAGAAGGTAATACGATGGTGCGAATGTGCTGCCACCACGAAAGTTGAAGCACTTTGCTCACGTTGACCAAGTCTTTATCAACGCTCGTTACGCCCACGGCGGTATTAATCAGCGTCGGCCATAAGCTACACAGCGCCACTGTGATCAGAGAGTTAATGAACGACTTAGCAAACATCGGGTCATCACTCACATAAGTGGCACTTACAACCATAGTGACGATAGGCAGCCAAGCTAAAGGTGATACGGGCTTGAGCAGTTGAATGATTGGGTTGAACGCTTGATACAGCCCTTGATTCAGACCAAGCACGATGCCAAGCGGAATCGCGATAACCGTCGCCAGCAAAAAGCCCGCAGTTACGGTCACTAAGCTTGTTATGATTTGGTCGAAGAACGTCGGTTTACCTGTGTAGGGACGAATCTTCACTTCCGCGTCTGGATTCTTCGCTAACTTCGCAGCATTACGTTTTTCCTGACGTTCGATAAACGCTTGTTCCTTTTCTCGCTCTTGCCAATGGTCATCGACAAGGTTGCTGAACTGCTGAAAAGTTTGCACAGGTCCCGGTAGCGTACCTAATGAAGTTTGCACTTCTCTCGCTGCTAAGTGCCACATTGCCAAAAAGATCAGCAAGCCAATGACGGGCAAAAGCACCAGCCGACTTCGGTTCACTACCTGCTTAGCAGGAAACAGGGAAATGACATTACTAGACATACTCACTCCTAAGAAATTTACATCCTTGTTGCCACAAGCGAATCCCCCTCGCCTGTGGCGTTTATCGTTATGGTTAAACCTTGTCTTTTCCTTTAAGCCCGATAGAGAACTTCTCTAGATATTTATTTGGCTCGCGACCGTCATAAACGATGTTGTCGATAAAGTGTGTTTGTGGCGCACGAAAACCATCTTCAGCACTGAAATCTGGGAAGTCTTTTTTGCTCAACACACCATCTTCAATTAGCGCTTGAGCCGCTTGTTGGTAAATGTCCGGACGGTAAACCTCTTTTGCGACATCCATGTACCAATCATCGGATTTCTCGCTTGAGATCTGTCCCCAGCGACGCATTTGAGTCAGGTACCAAATCGCATCGCTGTAATACGGATAAGTAGCGTTATGACGGAAGAACACGTTGAAGTCTGGCACATCTCGTTTGTCGCCTTTCTCGTATTCAAACGTGCCCGTCATTGAATTGGCGATAACTTCGGCATCCGCTCCAACATACTCACTTTTTGATAACATCTTCACTGCTTCTTGGCGGTTGGCATTGTCGTTTTCATCCAACCAATGTGCCGCTCGAATCAAGGCTTTCACTACACGAATGTGCGTGTTTGGATACTTCTCAGCCCAAGCTTTGGAAACACCAAACACTTTCTCTGGGTTGTTCTTCCAGATTTCGTAGTCAGTCACGACTGGCGTACCAATGCCTTTGAATACGGCTTGTTGATTCCATGGTTCGCCTACGCAGTACCCTTTGATCGTGCCCGCTTCCATTGTGGCTGGCATTTGTGGTGGCGGTGTAACACTCAACAGAACATCAGCATCCAATTGACCACTGTTATCACCTGAGTCTGGTGCATAAAAACCTGGATGAATCCCGCCAGCCGCTAACCAGTAACGCAACTCATAGTTGTGTGTCGATACAGGGAACACCATGCCCATGTTGAACGGTTTGCCTTTATCCAGATAGCTGTCGACCACAGGCTTCAGCGCATCCGCTTTGATTGGGTGAACAGGTTTGCCATCTGGTTGTTTGGGAATGTACTGCTTCATCTGTTCCCAAGTATCATTGGAAACCGTGATTGCGTTGCCGTTCAAATCCATACTGAACGCAGTAATCACTTCTGCTTTTGTGCCAACACCAATCGTTGCGCCCAATGGCTGACCAGCAAGCATGTGCGCGCCAGCAAGCTCACCGTCGATGACTCGGTCTAAAAGCACCTTCCAGTTTGCTTGCGCTTCTAAAGTGACGTACAAGCCTTCGTCTTCAAAAAAACCTTTCTCATAAGCAACTGCCAACGGTGCCATATCGGTTAACTTAATAAAACCAAACTTCAGGTCTTCAATTTCTGGTTCACCCAACTCTGCCTTTACGCTGACCGTGGTGAATATCGATAACGAAATTGCTGACACTTTCAGCATAGAACTCCATTTCATTGGTTTGCTCCCATAAAAAAAGCGCCACTACTCCGAAGAGCAGTAGCGCCGTTGCTAAGTCTACAATTACCGCCGTTGATAATTGAGATAAGCGATTCAACAATAAACCCAATTCTTCTAATCCAATTACTGTGCCAACTTATTTTTCACAGTAAATACAATAGATTAGTATATCTTGCCGTTTGTTATTTCCTGTTATTGCTTGCTGATAGTGCAACACGCACCACGTTAGAAAACGCACCCTAACCCCAAAGTAGTAGAACGACTAATCAAGCACCTCCAAAGTAGTTATCAAATTCTTGGCAACTTGTGCGAGCGTTTGGCTCGATTGCATGGCCGAATTTCTAAGCGCTTTATAAGCCTGATCTTCATCAACGCTGTGCATCTTCATCAGCAGACCTTTGGCTTTTTCCACCAGCTTGCGCTCTTCAATCTTGTGGGTCAGCGATTCAATTTCCGATTGCATACTTTCGAATTTCGCTCTCACTAATGCCGCATGCTCAATCCAAGGTTGAAGTGCAAATTCACTATCGTGCGGCATGAGCACATAGTCCATTTTTTCTGATAAACGATTGATATCATTAGATGATAACTGCTTTAAGACGATAAGAAGTGGTGCCGATTTTCTGCGGCAGAAATCAACGATCAAACGCAGTTCTGCCGTTGGCTGCTGCCATCCAACCATAACGCATGCAGACGGTTCTCGTTGCATTAACGTTTCTAGTTGTGCCAATTGGCAGCCGATGATGTTGTCGTAATCTTTGCTCAATAAGCCGGACAATCGAGCCTGCTCTTGGAGGCTATCACAGCATACTATGATGGGTGTTTTTGACGTTGATTGAGTCATGCACATTCCTTGTTTATATCTCACTCACTAAGAGAGACATAACAAGGAATGTGCCAACTAAAGCTGAAGCGTTTTAACTAGAGGCGAGATGTTCTTTGAAGAAGCCGAGTGTACGTTCCCAAGCGAGCGCTGCTTCTTCCGGTGCGTAGCGTGCCGTTGAGTCGTTATGGAAGCCGTGGTTGACGTTTTCATACATTAACGCTTGATACTGTGCGTCGGTCGCGATTAACTGCTGCTCATAGGCAGGCCATGTGTCGTTAACACGCTTATCGAGCCCTGCAAAATGAATCATCAACGGTCCTTTGACTTGCTTTTGGATCTCTTGTGCCGCTGGTGTTCCATAAAAAGGCACACCTGCATCGAGCTCTTCAGGCATTACCGCTGCAAGCATATTGACAATGTATCCACCGAAGCAAAATCCAACCGCGCCCAATTTACCGTTGCCACCCTCGTATTGTTTGAGGAAATTAGCCGCTGCAATAAAGTCTTGTTCGATCTTGGCTCTGTCCATCTCTTTCTGCATGGCGCGACCTTCATCGTCGTTCCCCGGATAGCCGCCGAGTGGATAAAGTGCGTCTGGAGCGAAAGCAATAAAGCCGTCCTTTGCAAGTCGTCTTGCGACATCTTTGATATAAGGGTTCAGACCTCTGTTTTCATGGATCACCAACACAGTCGGCGATTTTAAGGTCTTCTTCTGTGGCATCACTAAATAACCACGCCCCTCTCCATGCCCATTTGGAGATGGAAAGGTTTCGTAAGTTGCTTTGATGTCAGGATCGTTAAATGAAACTTGTTCTGCCAGTGCGTAATTCGGGGTTAGCGCGTCGACCAGTGCTGTCATGCTAAAGCCAAGCACAGCAAGGCCACCCAACTTATTCAGAAACTCACGGCGCGAGATTTTTCCGTGGGCGTATTCGTCGTACCAATCGAAGGCTTCTTGCGGGATCGGATGAGAAGCCTTTTCACTAGGAGTGGTATGCTTTAGAACCATTATCCATGTCCTCTGTGTCTTACCATATGGGATTTTCTCATTCTCAAACGCGAAGCTAAAAACGAACGCGATTGAGGCTAAAACTGCGGTTTCACCACTGTGATACGGAGCAAGGTGGTGAAACACATCATTGGCGAGCTAGGATCTTTTACCTTCTTCAAACAATAGATAATGGATTCAGATTCAACAACTTTGCGTCGTTGGTTTTACATTAATTGACAATAGTATCTTATTGCTGGCCGCAATAGGCTTGCCAGTAAGAGAAAGCTCGTTCGAATGCTTTTTCCCTGTCATGCATTTGTGCAAACAAGACCACTGTCATCGTAGCGAGAACCGTATTCGCCATTTGGTTCATGTCATCTTCTGACGTCCCAAACGGGCAGTTCGCAGGCATTGGCACCTCAGACAGCATTTGCTCCGTCCAGTAGTGCGATGTCACGCCGCTTGTTTGGCTTAACCATACGGTTTGGCTTACTTTCGGGTTGTATTCGGACTCACCCGATTGTCCTTTGAATGACACAACGGCATGAGCGGTTTTGCCAATCTCGAATTCGACTTCAGCATGAAGTTGTTGAAACCCGGGATGAAAGCTACCACGAATACCAACCGTCGCCTGCCCCGGATTCAATGCACGAACCACGGTATTAATCGGCGTTCTAAGCCCATAACGATTCTTCCAACCGATCATGGTTTCTGCTTGACGAGCAAACGCACTCAGCGGCAGATACACGATGTTTTGCGTTTCTAAGACACGCTTTGCTTCTTCTGCTGATTCCGCTTTCTTGATAGCAAACTTGTCGAGGTAATCTTCTGCGTGTAAACGACCAGATTGACGATCGTGGTAGCCATGCATCAGCACCTTATGACCATTATCGGCGAGGATCTTCGCTGCCAACAGGTGCCAAGGCTGACCTGCCGCTTCACGTTTGCCTGCATAACATGGCCAGTCAATGTCTGCACCAATGGCTGGCATGCGGGATTGGAATGCTTTCACAAAGCCAGCGATTTCTTGTTGAGTCTCGTTCTGTACGCGGATCAGCATCAACAGCATTGCCATCTGATCGTCGTCGCACTCACCGTTTAGGTATTCATCCATAACTCGAAACGCTTGGTCAAAGTTCAGTGGTTTTCTACCACGTTCGCCACGACCGACTGTTCTAATACATTCCAAAATGCTGCTCATATTCCCTCGTATTCCGTCACTGACTGTACGGTTTCTATTAGTTGTTCGCGCAGTTTGACAACTTCTCCCATTACAATCAATGCTGGGCTCACGCCTTTAAGTGTAATCGATAAATCATTGAGCTGATTGAGTTGTGTAACGTGCACTTGTTGTTGAGGGCTGCAACCATGAGTGATGATCGCGACTGGGAAATCTGCTCTTAAACCAGAGCCTATTAAACCCGTTTGTATTTGCGATGACTTTTCTAACCCCATATAGAAGACTAACGTTTGTCCGCTTTGCATCAGTTGGCTCCACGCTTCAAATACGCCTGTAACCACTTGCCCCGTCACAAAGGTAACGCTGCGAGCAACGCCACGATGAGTCAGCGGAATCAAGCTGTTTGCTGAACATCCAATCGCAGCGGTAATGCCGGGAATGACTTCGTACGCGATTGAGTGTTTGACGAGCGCTAATGCTTCTTCGCCTCCACGGCCAAATACGAAAGGATCTCCCCCTTTTAAGCGTACAACTCGCTTTCCTTGTTGAGCGAGCGATACCATCAAGTCACAAATTTCTTCCTGACCAATACTAGGTTGTCCGCATCTTTTGCCCACGTAAATCCAATCGGCTTGTGGCGAAGCCAACTCCAAAATATCTTTGTTAACCAAACGGTCGTACAACAGTACCTCTGCCGACATAATCGCTTTCACAGCCTTTACCGTTAACAAGTCAGGATCGTGCGGCCCTGCTCCGACAATCGAGACAAAACCTTTGTGGTTCGCGTCCAGGTCTAGTGAATGGTCTTCTAAAAGTTGGTTCAGTTTGCTTGCTTGATCATGCTTAGAAAAGCGAGACGAGCGTTCTTGTTTCTGACTCGCTTGTCCTTTCTTAAACCAAGACTTTTGATAAGGCGCTTCCATGTGCTTATCCTCTTTATGACTTACTTTATTTGAATAGCCAAACTTTGCTGGTTCGCTTGCTGTTTGCCCTTTTGATGCTGATGGCTGTCGACCATTTGTTTGATTTGAGAGACGCACGAGCCACAGTTAGTACCGCATTTGAGTTTGTTTTGAAGTTGGGTCACTGACGTACAGTCTTGTTTCTCCATCGCGTCATGTATTTGTTTATCGGTAACGCGGAAACAACTACAAACCAGTTTGGCACTGCTTTGCGATTGAGTGATGGTAAGCAGTTGCGATAGCTCCATCGGCTTGCCAATCAAGCCGGTAAAGTTCGTGTAGCCGGTTTGAATCGGTTCACTAGACACCACCAAAACAGAGCGAATGATACGAACGTCTCCAACAAGGTCGTAATCCACCGCTAGCCAACCTTGGGCAATATCTATCGTAATTCTGCGGCTCTTTTCCGTTCGACAAAAACTCTGCTTCTTTGGTCGCTTATCGTGTGCAAAGCGCCAGATGCCTAAATTACTTTCTGCTTGAAATGCGCTGTAGAGAAACTTACCGGAATCAAACTGTGTACCGATGAACATACCGTAGGTTTTTACCGCCGCATCTTGCACTTCAACATAAGACGACTTAAACGCAGGTTGCCCAGAAATAGGGTCTTTTGCGCTGTTTACTATCGCGTTAACACTGCTTTCACCGCCATATCGACCTGCCCAGTGCATTGACATAAACAGCTCTTGAAAACCCAAACCTTCATCAATGGCAACTTTGGCATAAATACCGGTGTTTGAAGTAGGCTGAAACAGCTTGGTGAGTTGTCCTGCTTTTAAGCGATTTTGAGTGGCGGAGAGTGTGTTCATGTACACGGTTGGTTCTAACTCAGAGGCGGCAAGGTGTGCGATATGACCTGTGCGCGTCATGGTATGCCATTGGTCGCGTTGCCTGCCCGTATTGAGCCACCAGCCTTTTGTTCTTTCTAAACGCGTTGGAGATTCACTGGTCACGACAAAACGCGCTTTTCCATCTGGGTGTGAATAGACGCCATCAGCAAAAGGGCGCTCTCCTCCCCATTGTGTCGGCACCCACTCTTCGTATTCTTGCTCGGTTAAGTTGGCGTATTGAGAAAGATCTAGCTTCAATGGCGAATCTGCATTCATGCCTGTCATCGCGGCATATTCCCTGAATACCACCCGCTCAGAAGTAAACGCAAAGCCATTTTGTGTCTTTTCCAATGCACACAGAGCTTGCCCAACTTGGCTTATCGCCCACCAATCTGATTTTGCTTCACCGGGAGGCGTTTGAAACTGGCGCTGCCTTGAAAGTCGACGCTCAGAATTGGTCACCATGCCTTGCTTCTCCCCCCAGCCAGCGGCGGGTAGCAATAGGTCCGCGTAATGCGCTACATCCGAATCCGCTGTGATATCGGAAACAATCACAAACGGACAAATCTCTAGTGCACGTTTTACCAATTGGTTATCTGGCAAAGAGACAACAGGATTGGTTGCCATGATCCAGAGAACTTTAATCTCACCACGTTCTACCGCCTCAAACAGTTCAACAGCTTTTAAACCGGGCTGAGTGGCAATTTCTGGTGAATCCCAAAACGCCTGCACTTGCTTTATAGACTTTGCGTCAAAAGCACGATGAACCGCTAACTGGTTTGCCAATCCACCGACTTCTCGCCCACCCATCGCATTGGGCTGACCTGTAATAGAAAACGGCCCACAACCTGACTTGGCAATTTTACCCGTCGCCAAGTGTGCATTAATGATTGCATTGCCTTTGTCGACGCCATTTTCGGCTTGGTTTACCCCTTGGCAAAACAACGTAATTGCGGTTGGGCTTTGCGCAAACCATTGGAAGAATGTCGTGAGTTTTTCTTCTGAAATGCCAATGGAAGACGTCAAATTAGTGACATCGTAACGCAAATCAGAAACTTCTTCTCTAAGTGCATCAAACCCGTCGGTATAAGAATTTATGTATTCAGAATCAATGCATTGCTGTTCAATAAGAAACTTGAGCAGCCCATTGAAGAGTGACACATCACCATCATTTTTAATCGGTAGATGCAAATCAGCTTGCTGCGCGGTGACCGTTTCACGCGGGTCAATGACCACCAGCTTGAGGTTAGGATTGCTTTCTCTCGCTTGTTGAATACGTCGGAATAAAACAGGATGCGTCCAAGCGGTATTAGCACCGCAAATTATCAATAGCTCAGTCTTATCAATATCGTCGTAATTGACGGGAACGACATCTTCACCAAATGCTCGTACATGAGCCGCAACCGCCGAAGACATACACAAACGCGAGTTCGTATCGATGTTTGCGCTGCCAACATAGCCTTTCATGAGTTTGTTGGCGACGTAATAGTCTTCCGTTAACAACTGCCCTGACACGTACATCGCGATGGAATCCGGTCCAAACTCCGCTTTCGCTTGATGAATCTTTTCAGCAATCAGATCCGTGGCTTGTTGCCATTGCACCTCTTGCCCTTGAGGTCGTTGCTTGGTGACAAGCTTTGGATACAACAAGCGCGAAGGCATATTCAAGCTCTCTGCCAGCGCGACACCCTTCACGCACAGTGATCCCGCATTTGCAGGATGACACGCATCCCCAACGATTCCTTTCGCATTGACCTCGACACCACATCCAACACCACAATAGGGACAAGTGGTTTTTTTGCATCCTTGCGACATAACACCTCCAGTGCGATTCAGCCCAACTTACTAGCAAAAAAAAGCCTCTCCCGAATCGAGAGAGGCAGCAATGCCTTTAACGCTGTTAGTACATTTTCAAAAAGTAATACCCTATACCGCTCTCGCCTGCTATTAAGAGCGGCGCATCGAGTTATCGATGAACGTTTATGTAAAGCAAGTGAGGTGCCAAGATTAAAAACCCTTACCATACAAAGGGTTAGCTTAAAACCAATTATAGCAACGTAATGCTACGCACTGATTGTGTGCAAATTTCGGTCATTATCGTGCAGTATTACTTTACTAATTCCATAACTAACCTGGATTCTTCGTCACCAAAATAATGCGCTTCTTCTTCTAACGTTTTAAAGCCAAGGGAGAGGTATAAAGACAATGCAGGTTGGTTCTTAGGATCGACAGTCAATTTCACGCTTGAGCCTAACGTCAACGACGCAATAACGTTTTCTAGGAGGGAACGCGCAATACCTTTACCTCTATGTTGAATATCGACGGCCAATGACATGATCCAATATTGATGTGCATTTGTGCTAGTCGTTAGCAATATATACCCTGCTACCTGCTCTCCCTCTTTTGCTACCAGTAAACTCTCTCCCCAACAATCAAAAGCTTGCCGAAAGAAAAATTGAGGATAGGCGTGTTCTCCAAATAAAGTATTTTCGAGCTTATATATGGCAAATAAGTCCTCTTTTTGCGCACACAAGATGTCCATTCAATGACTCCTTCTTTAACATGAATGGCAGCAGTATACCTAAATCTCATCTAAATGACGGGACACAAACATCTCAATT
>NZ_WXWS01000292.1:0-15576 GCF_009904715.1 Vibrio sp. V42_P2S4T144
GTTACATACTTAGCCATCAATTATAAGTTGAATAAACTGAAACAAGATGATTTCCAAAAATGGTTAGATAAACTGCCTTGGGGTTATCACCCTGCTCGCACTCAGTGGAGCCAATCTTCGAGCTTGCCCGAAAGAGAGAAGCATAATTCAGCATTAGTGCAGCAAGCGCTGTTTGACTTACAATCTATTATTCAACAGCCTACGGTATACCATCAACCTATTGAAAATATACAGGCTTATCCAGGCTATACACATCGTGAGTTAGTTGGCTTGGAAGTGCATATTCAGCTGCCACGGCGCGCTGCAACGAATGGTATTATGGTGAGTACTAACAGCAAGGCAACAGAAGATGATTTGACGTCCGGCTCGTGGCATCAAAACGCAGATTTAGTCACTCTTAAAACTCAAGACCTAGCTAGTGCCGAATTGGTGGTGTACAAGGTAGCATTGCCAATCACAGAAGTAGACCATTACCTTGCAATGCAAGTGGTGTACGATACGGAAGATGATGCTCCATCAAAGCGTGAGTATTGGTTCCAAAATAGCGTAAAACAGAGTGCAACTTATCGCGTGATTTCAGACAATACCAAACAAAATATCATTAAAAAATCACTCACCACCGTTGTTGGCACATTAGGTTTTAAGGAGTAACCCTTGGCATATTCACCATTTTACGTCACCCCAGAAGAGTTGGCAGTTTATCAAGAGGCACAAGAGCAAGAAATACTCGCAGGCGATAACGTCAGAACATGGCATAAATATGATGTAGAGGAACCATTTCGCTATTACTTTAAACTTTTTGCGTTTCCATTTGTGATCGCTCCATTCCTATTAACTTTGTTTATACATACGAGTGACACGGTTGACGTAACTATTTTTTCTTTTATTTTATCGGTGATGGTGTCTGGAGCCTTTTACCTTACGATTGGCCTCGACTATCGCTATGACTATATTTTTTCTGACAAAGGCTTTGTGATGAAGAAACGTCGCAACATGCCTAAGTGGGTGAATACCGCCACGCAAGCCGTTGGCTGGATAGGTGCAGTGGTATGTGTGGTGATGGTAGCGATGGTTGGCCCGATGGCGTTAGCAGGTGCAGGTGCTTTTATATTAGTCTCCTTTAAAATGCTTAAACGCCAACCAGATGAACCAACAGAAGTGAGAATCGGAGAGCGTGAGGATTGGCTGTTTGCGGACTACAATAAAAAAAGGAAAGTGATCCAGTTCTATTTTAAGCATGACATATGCAGATATCGAGATACTGCTCATAAGACTATCTTTCGCTCACAAGATAGATCAGATTGTTATGTTTTCTTTAAAACTGAAGCGGATTTAGAATCCATGGTCAAACAACTGTCAGAGGTCTACAAACTGGATTGTAAAGAGGTCGATGATCATAAAAAGCTGTTTGAAGCAAAGCCAGAATCAAGGCTCTTTAGTATTCCAGTTTGTAGTAGAGAATATCAAACCGAAGAGGTATTTGATTTAAGGGCATCAAATGCCCCACTTCCTGAGCGTGAATACCTTTACAACGGCAAGTGGCAAACGGAATCTGAAATCGAACAATCAAAATCTGAACTAACGGCAGCCAAGGTATAAACCTTGGCTTATTTACCTTTTTACATCCCCCATGAAAAGCTTTAGGTTTACTCTGATGTACAAAAAGAAAAATTGGTTCAAATAACGAATTTTTAACTCGAGGATAGGAGAGTAAGCCCGAACCTTTCTATCCTCTACTAAACACCCATTTTGCACTGAGCAAATAATTACTCATCATGCATGCCAATATGCCTAAGCTCAAAGCCAAATAGACCATCATTCCTTGCGTTCCTAGCGCGAGCGTTACGCCTTTAAACACAATAAAATTCGGCAAAGCACTGATACAGGCACTCATCATAGACTTTTTCCATTGAGCGAAAGGGTTGGTTTTTTCTGCTTGAGAGAAAGTCAGCCAGCGATTGCCAAGCCAAGTCGTGGTTGCTGCAAACAAAAATGCTATCCCACGAGCCAGCATCAACTCCAGACCAAACCAATGGAACAACACAGAAAAGATAAGGGTGTCGACCATAAAGCCGACACCACCTACTAGAGCAAACCTTGTTAACGAAGCAAACCTTTCCAGCGAAGCAAATTTTGGTAATTTGCGCATTCCGTTATCCAACCACACAGGTGTAGAGTGAGCGTTTCGATTTTGCTGTGAACTCGTTGGTACAACTCAACGCATTTTCATGAATCATGCTATCCACTTGCTGCGATTTACCAATCAGATGGAATTTCTTCAGATTGTTTAAGTCATTCTTATCTTCAAGCTCTTTCGCCTGACCATGACTATAGAACTGGCCTGAGAACGGGCGCTTACCAATATAAAAGACCGGAGCGTTGTCATTAATTTGCGCGAAGATTATGCGGTCGCTGCGGCTATCTGCTTTGCCCATATTCAAAACCAACATCGCAATCATAAGCAGGGCTGGCAACACCGCCGCCGTTCCGGTCAACCATTTGAAATCGTGTTTATCCACCAGCATTGCAATCAAGATGCCCAATGCAGGCACACCCGGTAGCACGTAAGCAGGCAAAATATTCCCAGCCATGGTGAACAAGATCATTGGTGAAATCAGCCAACACATCAGGAAGCTAAACAAACCTTGATGATCGGTTTCAATGGCTTTGAGCACTTTACGACGTTTCCACGCCAAGATAGGCAATACAATTGACCAAGGCGCAGCCGACTGCAGCCAGAATACCCAGATCATCCCACGTGGTTGATCATGAGCAGAGCCATACAGGTCCCCTTCCCAACCGCTGACAACAAAACGCTTAAAGTGCTCGCCAACAATGAAGTAATCAATAAATCCAGGCGTCGCCATTTCAGCCATGATGTACCAAGGCAGAGCAATCGCTAACATGAACGCCAACCCCGATACAATTGGAAAACGCTGCCACAAGGCTTTGAAGGCACCAAAAAAACCATGCTGAATCACGAGCCAAGGAAATACTGCGATGCCCATGATCACGATCGCCACCGGACCTTTTGCTAACAGCCCGCAAGCCAAGCCAAAGAAACCGAGGTAACCCCACAATCGGCTGTGTTTGTCTTTGCCAAGCCAGCAATAGTAAAAACCAACCATCGCCATCGTCATTGCCAACGTCAGTGCCATGTCTGTCATCACCGCACCCGCCGCAATTGAAAAGATGCCACACGTCGCCAGTACCAACGCTGCGATGACAGCATTAAAGCCAGCGCGATGCGCCATGAAAGCAACAAAAACAATCGTCGCAACGCCCGCTAACCAATGAGGCGCGCGCACTGCAAATTCATTCAATCCAAACAGCTCAATGCCGTAAGCACTCATCCACGTGAACAGGGGTGGCTTCCCCCAAAAAGGCACGCCGTAATCAAACTGTGGGGTAAGCCAATTGCCTGTTTCCACCATTAAGCGCGCCATTTCGCCGTAGCGGGCTTCTGTGGTGTCCATCAAAGGGTAAGCGGCAAGTGAAATAAGACGGAGTAAAAGAGCAAACGCCAACAACAACCACAGATGGGTTTTATTAATACTCATGATTACGCGGTTTCTCCCAGTTTAAACTTCATGGTTTGGATGGATTGATGTTTTGCAGGCTGCTCGTAAACAGACTGAACAAGATAAAGAGGACGTTGCTTGGTCTCGATAAAAATGCGGCCAATGTATTCGCCCAAAAGGCCAATCGACAGCAGTTGCACACCGCCCAATGCAAGTTGGACGACCATCATGGATGGGTAGCCAGTGACAGGCTCACCAAATACAACAGTTTTCATCACAATGAATGCGCCATAGATAAAGGTACTGAACGCCACTAACGCACCAGCAAGTGTCGCTAAGCGCAAGGGGCGAATGGAAAACGAGGTAATACCGTCCATTGCAAGGCCAATCAACTTGATGTAGTTCCATTTAGTCTCACCACAGAAACGAGCGTCACGCTCAAACTGAACCGTCACTTGCTTGAAACCCGGCCAAGAGAAAATGCCTTTCATGTATCGGTTACGTTCTGGCAGCGCACTGATGTGTTTGACCACTTTTGCGCTCAGTAAACGGAAATCGCCCACGTTTTCAGGCACATCCAATTTCGCCATGCTGTTAAGCACTTTGTAAAAGCAAGCGGCCGAGAAGCGTTTGAACCAAGTTTCGCCGTGGCGTTCACTGCGCTGCATGTTCACTACGTCATACCCTTCACGCCATTTTGATACCATTTGCGGGATCAACTCAGGCGGGTCTTGCAAGTCGGCATCAATCACGATCACCGTTTCACCTTGGCAGTGTTCCAGACCCGCACTCATGGCGGACTCTTTGCCGAAGTTACGGCTTAGTGCAATACAACGAACGTCGCTAGAAGATTGAGAAAAGTTTTGCGCGATCATTAGGCTGTCATCTTTGCTGCCGTCGTCGACATAGACGATTTCGCAATGTTCTGGCATTTCATCCAAAACGGCGGCTAAACGACGATGAAATTCAGGTAAGACTTCTTGCTCGTTAAAGAATGGCACCACAACAGACAAAACTGTTTTAGGCTCAGTGTGTTGGCTCACCTTTGAAAAGGTTGCAGCGTGAATGTTGAAGGTTGACATGCTACTCTTCCACTAAATCCGATGAATGAATCCAGTCTACAAACATCAACGTGAAAGAGATGTTATTGACATCTTTTTCACGTCCTTAGTGAATAATGTTCGGTTAATACGAAATGTTATTTTCGAACACCTGCCCACTTGGAGAGAAATACATGAAACGCGTACTTTTAGTCGAAGATAATCGAGAAATCGCAGGCATGCTGTTCGATTATTTTGAGTGTGCAGGTATGGAACTCGATTATGCAGACAACGGCGAGCTCGGCCTGAAACTGGCGATGGAAAACACCTTCGACATCATCTTGCTCGATCTCATGCTGCCACGCATGGATGGCCTGACCATGTGTAATAAACTTCGCGACGAGGGCAACAACACACCGGTACTTATGCTGACGGCGCTCGATAGCCGTGACGATATGCTCAAAGGCTTCCAACACGGTGCGGATGACTATCTGACCAAACCTTTCGATCTGGATATTCTTGAAGCGCGCATGATGGCACTGATCCGCCGTTACCGTGGCACTGTCGCATCGAGCAAGTTGGAATACGGTGAAGTGTCTATCGACCAAAAAACGCGTAAAGCTTATCGCCAAGATAAACTGTTGGCGCTAAACCCAACCACTTACACCATTCTGGAAATGCTTGTAAAAAGCGCACCAGATGTGGTGACACGCGAAGAAATCGCCTTCCAACTTTGGCAAGAAAACGAGCCGAACAACGACGTTCTGCGCAGCCACATTTACCAACTTCGCAACCAACTTGATAAGCCATTTGAACAACATGTACTTATCACCGTACCGAAAGTTGGCTTCCGCTTGGAGACAGGTGCATGATCAATCGCTTACTTGCTAGCACGCAAAGCACACAAAGTATGACAGGGCGACTCGCTCTATTTTTCTCTTTCGTGTCTGTCGTGATTGGCATCTTCTGCTTTTTGTTGATTACCGGCTCCCTGCTTTGGTCTGAAGACCGCGTGGGCGAGCGTCGTATTATGGTCGACAAAAAGGAAGCGATTGAACATTTCCAGTCCCACCCAGAGCAAGGCAGTATTCAACTTGACCTGCTCACCACCGCATACAACGACATCTCATTGGTTGCCGAGCGCTACCAAAAATACCTGATTGGTCAAAAACACTTTCTTGATGAAGTAGAAGACGGTGAATACTCGCGCATGGTTTACATGAGCACTTACACCTACAAAGGCGTTGAACATCCCGTTATTCTGGTTTCCTTGATTGATGAAATCGAGATCACCTCAGAGGAATTCATTCTCGTCGTCGCTATGGTGCTCTCCATTGTCGCCGTATTGGTGTTCCTGTTTGGTAGCCTGCTGCTGCGTTTATCACAGCGCTTAATTGAACCCGTCAATGCGCTTAAAACCCAACTCGATCATCACCAAGGCGATGCCACGCAGACCTTTAGTGTGCCTGAGGGCTCGGCCAAAGAGTTCCAAACCCTTGCGGATGAGTTGAATGAGTACCGCCACAAAATCAACCAAGTCATCAAGCGCGAGCAAGCCTTTGCACGATACGCAAGCCATGAACTGCGTACACCGTTAACCGTGATGAAAGGCTCAAGCAACTTACTGGCGAGAAGTACGAACACGGATTTCCAAAACCGCCAAGTGAACCGAATTCAGGATGCAACGCAGCAGATGTCGACCATGGTGGATGCCCTACTCGGCTTAGTGCGTTACGAGCGTAATGCAGATGATTCACCAGTACGCAGCATCACCGAAGAAGAACTCAACCAAATCATCTTCCAAAGCCAAGCTCAGGCGGATGAGAAAGCACTCAGCTTTAATGTACAGATAGACGGCAACCCAAGAACGCGCGCGACGAATGCCGTGTTGACCATTATTCTTGGCAACCTGATTCGCAACGGCATCGCCGCGACACCATCGGGATCAATTCATATCAGCATGGATGAAAACACCATCTCGGTGCGCGATGAAGGTGAAGGCTTTTCAACCATTCCACATTCTGATGGGCACGGATTAGGTTTGATGATTGTGGATGATTTGTGTCAACGCTATGGCTGGCAATTTAAGATTGGTACACATCCAGAAGGTGGTTGTGAGGCAGTAATTGATCTTGCGTCAGAGCATCAGGAATAACCGAAATGGTTGTACTGAAACACAGACTTTTTATCTGGGTTTAATGGCGTTACACTACGCGCCCTTTTTAACGGCAAGGTCGCGTGGTTGGACACGTCAGCAGTCACATGAAACTCTCTGAAAGCCCGATAACTCAACACAACTTCAACGGTCATACGTTTTTTCTTAAGCGTGATGACATGCTGCATTCTCACTTTTCTGGGAACAAAGCACGTAAGTTTATGACGTTAATGGAAGAGCAAAATCCCGACATCACCACGTTAATAAGCTTTGGCTCCGCTCAATCTAATGCCATGTACTCGCTAGCGGCTCTCGCCCAGATTAAAGGTTGGGCATTTGAGTTTTATGTTCATCACATTCCATCTTGGCTAAAAAGCTCCCCCATCGGAAACTATCGCGGCGCTCTCGATTTGGGTATGAAAATCACCGCCATGCAAGACATCGGTAGCGAACTTCACCCTAGTGAATACATCCACCAGGTACGAAGAGTAGATGAGTCGACATTGCTGATTCCAGAGGGTGGACGTTCCCACCTCGCTGAAGCTGGCATCAAACAGTTAGCACGAGAAATTCTTGATTGGACGCGATTGAGAGGTAAAGAGCAGTTTACGGTCGCCCTGCCATCAGGTACTGGCACGACGGCTTTATATCTTCATAAACATTTAAGCCCACACGGCATAGAAGTGCTAACTTGCCCTTGCGTAGGCGATGCAGATTACTTAACTGAGCAGTTCAACCAGCTCGGTGAAAACAGCCACCCAACCATTTTAACCGTGCGCAACAAACACCATTTTGGTCGCTTGTACGAAGAAGATTACATCACATGGAAAGCACTCTTTGAGCAAACCGACCTCGAATTTGACCTGTTATACGACCCGTATATGTGGCAATGCCTCACCCCTTGGTTGGAAGAGAACACAGATAAAACGGTGATTTATATTCACCAAGGCGGGTTACTTGGCAACGAGTCGATGTTGCCAAGATATCAACGAGAATTTGAATAGCGTGTTCAAATAAAGTTGTTGCTGATTACAGTGATTCCACTATTTGATGAGCGCCAGAATTTCTTTAAATTCAGGTGCTCGGCAATCTTCGACCATTTCATACAAACACATTTCTAACCCAGTGAGCACCACACCGTTAGCGGTTAACTTCGCAAGAGCGAGCGCTTTATTGGCAGCGGTTCGGGAAGAGACACAATCCGTGACTAATTCAACGCGATAACCGGACTGGCGCAGAGAAACCGCGGTTTGATAGACGCAAATGTGGGATTCAATACCGCAAACCAACCAGGTATCAACTTTCGCGTTCTCCACCGCGACCTTAAACGTCGCCTCTTTGCAACCATCAAACGTGTACTTGGTAATAGGTAAATGCGTGCTTTCAAGCACTTCACGAATCGGCTCCGCGGTTGGGCCCAACCTTTCTGGATTCTGTTCTAGCCACAGAATAGGCAAATCTAGTGCTTTGGCGCCCTTTACCAGTTTCGTGATATTTTCAATCAGTGCGTCGCTTTCATGCATTAATGTAGCGAGTTTGCCCTGAACATCCACCACAATCAGGCCCGTGTTTCCTTTCGATAACATTTCCATCTCCTATCTTGTGCGACCACAAACCATACTCAACAAGTTGAGCAACAGTTAATGTATCAGAACCCTTTCATGTTAGAGCAATAAAACCTAGAAAGATGACCTTCGCTCACACATTTGCCCTTAGGTAAGAGTGGTTTGAACTGACTATTTAAATTTCTCTCGAATTAGTTCAATCAAGGCTTTGACTTTATTGGGCAGAAATAAGGCCGAGGGATAAATCAGAGTAAGATGCTGCTTCGGATGCGCGAATTGAGGCAGCACCTCGACCAACAAACCGTCTCTCAGTGCAGGCTTGGAATGAATTTGAGGAATAAACGCGATGCCGTTTCCTGCTATCGCCATCGAGCGCAGCAAGTTGAGGTCATCCGAACGCAACGCCACATGCAGATCTGAATCGAGCAAATCGGCATTGTAACGATTAGTTAAAAGGCGATGCTGCTTAAGATCTTCCACCGTTTTTACTGGCGGATGCGATTCTAGATAGGCTTTTGACGCAACAAAGTGACTACGATAAGGCAAAAGACTGAACTGCACATAGCTGTCATCGGTGACTTTGACCACGCTCGGAAGAAGCTGTAAATCAAACGATTGACGCTTGAGATCGACACTCTCTTGATGGTTTTCAATCTCGACCGAAATCTCCGGATACCGCGTTGTGTACTCAGTGATGATCGCGTTAAACGCGGCAGAGCTCATCAATGCGGAAGGAATGGCTAAACGCACCTTGCCCGTCAGCTCTTGTTGATATTCGTGCATGGCATTTAAACCTTGCTGAATATGGTCAATAGGCTGCCCCACCAACTCAAACAAGCGTTTTCCATGCTCCGTCAACTCAATGCTGCGTGTTGTGCGGATCAAAAGCTGTACCCCGAGCGATTTCTCTAATTCTTGCAGGCGACGACTCACTTTTGAGCGTTGTAGTTGATTCGCCTCTGCCGCTGCACTTATACCGCGGTGAACCACCGTCTGAGTGAATAGGTAAATATCATCAAAACTAACGTTCATTGTCCTATTTTTAGGTCATCCATGTTCGTATTATCATTCTACTGAATTGTGGGTGACTTCTCTATAATCCGCTATCAAATATGTTTAACGGAACTTGTAATGACGGCTGAACAAAAATTCAAACACTGGATGCGAACTTTGATTGTCCTGTTCATCGTACTATTTTTGTACATTATCATTGCTGACCGCCACGCCCCCTTAACGACCGAAGGACGAGTACAAGGATACGTTGTCCAAGTCGCACCCGAGGTATCTGGTAAAGTGACCGACGTTCTCATCGAGAATAACCAGTCCGTTCAAAAAGGCGATGTGTTGTTTACGATTGATGATCGTAAATACAAGATAGCACTTGAACAGGCGGAGCTGTCTCTGCAATCCGCTTATGAAAAAGAAGCAACACTGTATTCTCAACGCGAAGCCGCTCTTGCCAATATTGCCCGCGCACGAGCGACATTTGATAATGCACACCGCGAGTACAACCGCTTACTGACACTATCGAAGCAGAAAGTCATCTCTCAATCGACACTCGATAATGCCTTTGCCCAAAATCAGGTATCACGTGCAGCGCTTAAAGCGGAACGACAAAACTTAAAAGTCATTGAGGCGCAATTAGGCGATCAAAAAGGTCAAAGCACCGCCGTTCGAATTGCCAAAAATGGCATCGAAAAGGCGCAACTTGATTTGGCAAATACCGCGGTACTCGCTCCCAGTGATGGTGTCGTGACCAACCTGCAACTAGAAGTTGGCACGATGGCAAACACCAACATGCCATTGCTGACATTTGTACCAACAGGATCACTTTGGGTAGCCGTTGATTTTCGTGAAAAATCCGTCGCGAACGTAGACAAGACTTTCCACGCCTTGGTCACATTTGATGCCAACCCAGGTTCAGTGTACGACTTTGATTTAGCTAGCCGCGATTACGGTGTAGCAGCCGCACAACAAACGCCTAATGGCGCACTAACCAAAGTAGAAGTGAACAACCGCTGGGTACGTGATGCACAGCGTACACGAGTGAACCTAACCAGCAGCGAAGAGTTACCACCAGCACTGTTTGTCGGCTCTCGCGCTACCATTGTTTTATACCCAGACAACAGCATTTTCTGGCAGTTGATGGCGCAAGCACAGATTCACCTCGCAAGCTGGTTCCACTTCATTTACTAGGCGGCGACAATGAAAACCTTACGAATTTGGTTCGGCTGCTCTTTAGGGCTCGCGCTAAGCATGATCTTCGGTTGGTCTTACGGATTTTTTGCCATCATGATGCCGCTGTTTATATTGGGCAGAATGGACAACTTTAATCTTTCGGCTTTATTGATCGTGTTTTTCTCTGCGGTGTGGACAACCATACAAGCCACATTTTTGCTGGAATACTTGCAGTTTCATCCAACATTAATGACCGTAGCCGTCGGAATCATGATGCTGTTCAAGTGTATTGCAATGATGAACCAGAAAACCTATTTATTTGGTTACATGGGGCTGTTAGTGGGTTCAATTGTGTTGAATTTTGCCAGCTATAACTTCATGGATATTGAAGAGTTCAATGTCAACATGTGGGTGATGGCGTTCAGCAATATTTTTGTTTGCGCATTCGCGTATTGGTTGTTCCCTGAGCCAAAGTCCCCCACCGAGCACATTGAGATGTCGACCCCAGTGAAAAGCGATATTGACTACATCAGCCAAGTTGCCATGGGTTGGGTAGTGGCGATGGCGGCGTTTATCGTATTCCAAGTAGCGGACTTATATGACTCGTTATCCGCACAAGCTTCCATTTTGATCATCCTAACCCCAATGACTTTAGCAGGCTCGCTCGCCATGGCAAAAATTCGCATCATCGGCACCGCACTAGGCTGCATCGCAGGGATGGCTGTTCAGCTGATATTGGGCAGTTGGTATGGGCATGGGCTACTCTTTTGGCTCGCCTTTACCATTGCAATGGGGCCATTCTGCTTGTGGCTCACAAAGGGGCAAATTAAAGCGGCTATCGCGTTTTCTGCCATGTCTGCCCTATCGGTTCCGCTGACGACTTCATTGGTGCCAGAACAAAAAGACGCGTTCTTTTCGATCTTGTACCGTTTCAGCTCGATTTTCGTTGCTGTTCTGCTCACCGCGATGGTGATGTGGGTGGTGCATCACTGGATTCGTGTGATATTGCTAAAGCATCCTGAGATGAAGAACGTGGAGTTGAATTAAATCTGGCCGAGGCTGGAAACGGGAAATGTATGCCGCTCACTTTACTGTGAGCGGCATTTTTATTTAAAACGGTCACCCTGAACATCGAGGAACGAGCGTGGTTCAGGATCGACTCACCGAGTGCTGTGAAGTTCTAAAGTTGTCGTCATTTCCTAGCGAGCTGTAATCAGATTCCTAGTCTCGTCTAGACTCGCTGGAATGACGCTATCTTGAAACTGCTCTAATACCTAGGGTTGTGGCGAGCAATGCATTTTCCAACATCCGTCATCCTGAACAGCGAGGGACGAGCGTGATTCAGGAGCTACCCACCGAGTGCTTTGAAGTGCGAAAGTTATCGTCATTTCCTAGCGAGCAGTAACCCGATTCCTAGTCTCACTTAAACTCGCTGGAATGACGTTATCTTGAAACTGCTCTAATATCTAGGGGTGTGGCGAGCAATATATCTTCCAACATCCGTCATCCTGAACAGCGAGGGACGAGCGTGATTCAGAATCTACTAATCACGTGCGTTGAAGTGCGAAAGTTCTCGTCATTTACCAGCGAGCTGTTATCAGATTCCTAGTCTCGTTTAAACTCGCTGGAATGACGCTATCTTGAAACTGCTCTAATAACTAGGGTTGTGGCGAGCAATATACTTCCAACATCCGTCATCCTGAACAGCGAGGGACGAGCGTGATTCAGGATCTACCCACCGAGAGCTTTGAAGTGCGAAAGTTATCGCTATTTCCTAGCGAGCTGTAATCCGATTCCTATTCTCGTCTAGACTCGCTGGAATGACCCTCTCTTGGAGCAGATCCAATACCTAGGGTTGTGGCGAGCAATGTATCTTCCAACATCCGTCATCCTGAACAACGAGGGACGAGCGTGATTCAGGATCTACCCACCGAGTGCTTTGAAGTGCGAAAGTTATCGTCATTTCCTAGCGAGCTGTAACCCGATTCCTAGTCTCGTTTTAACTCGCCGGAAAGACCCTATCTTGAAGCTGCTCCAATACCTAGGGTTGTGGCGAGCAATATATCTTCCAACATCCGTCATCCTGAACAGCGAGGGACGAGCGTGATTCAGGAGCTCCCCACCGAGAGCTTTGAAGTGCGGAAGTTATCGCTATTTCCTAGCGAGCAGTAAACCGATTCCTAGTCTCATTTAAACTCGCTAGAATGACTCTAACTTTAGTTCATGGTGCGGAGCCTAAGTATTAATATCAACCCACCAACTCTTTACGAATGATCTCCGCACCCGCACTTAACGCATTGAGCTTAGCGGTCGATACTTCACGAGACAAAGGCGCCATACCGCAGTTGGTACATGGGTAAAGCTTGTCGGCATCAACGTACTTCAACGCCTCTCGCAGTGTGTTCGCCACTTCTTCTGGCGTTTCAATTTCGTTGGTAGCGACGTCAATCGCACCAACCATCACCTTCTTACCGCGAATCAACTCAAGTAACTCAATAGGCACTCGTGAGTTATGACACTCAAGCGAGATAATATCGATATTTGACTGCTGCAATTTAGGGAATACTTCTTCGTATTGTCGCCATTCAGTGCCTAGCGTTTGCTTCCAATCCGTGTTCGCTTTGATGCCGTAGCCATAGCAGATGTGCACTGCAGTTTCACATTTCAGCCCTTCAATCGCACGCTCTAAACACGCAATGCCCCATTCGTTCACATCATCGAAAAACACATTGAACGCAGGTTCATCGAATTGAATAATGTCGACACCCGCCGCTTCAAGCTCTTTCGCTTCTTGGTTGAGGATCTTTGCAAATTCCCAAGCCAGCTTTTCACGGCTACCGTAATGATCATCATAAAGTGTGTCGATCATCGTCATAGGGCCTGGCAGCGCCCACTTGATAGGTTGCTTAGTTTGCTGACGCAAGAACTTGGCATCTTCAACAAACACGGGCTTTGTGCGGCTTACTGGGCCAACCACCGTCGGAACACTTGCTTCATAACGGTTGCGAATGGTCACCGTTTTACGGTTTTCAAAATCTACGCCGCTTAAATGCTCAATAAAGGTCGTCACAAAATGTTGCCGAGTTTGCTCTCCATCACTGACGATATCAACGCCTGCCAATTCTTGCTCTTGCAAAGCGACGCGTAGCGCATCACGTTTGCCATCAATCAGTTCTTCACCTTGCAGTTTCCACGGTGACCAAAGTTTTTCTGGTTCGGCCAGCCAAGAAGGTTTCGGTAAACTGCCAGCCGTTGAAGTCGGTAATAGTGTTTTCATCGTCATTCCTTTCTAGATTCTCGTTGTCGATTACGCGTAGTTTGCAGACCATTGTTCAAGCACAGATTGATAAGGTTTGATGAAATGCTCCTCGGCAAATTTTCCTTGTTCAATCGCCAGTTGGCTGCGCTCTTCTCGGTCGTAAACGATTTGAGTTAGCGAGTGGTCTAGGTTTTTTAGGTTTGGCTGGTAGCAATTACCGGCAACCGCGTTGGCATTGTAAATCTCAGGTCGGTAAATCTTCTGGAATGTCTCCATCGTGCTAATCGTGCTGATAAGCTCTAGGTTTGAATAATCGTTCAACAAGTCACCGAAGAAGTAGAATGCCAACGGTGCAACGCTGTTTGGCGGCATAAAGTAGCGCACCTGTAAGCCCATCTTCTTGAAGTACTGCTCCGTCAACGAAGATTCGTTCGGCTGATATTCAAAGCCCAAAACAGGATGTTGATTTTCGGTGCGTCGGTATACCTTGTTGTCCGATACGCTCAGACAAATCACTGGCAGCTTTTTGAAATGCTGTTTATAAGACTCAGAATTAACGAAAGCTTTGAACAGTTTGCCATGCAAATCACCGAAGTTCGCTGGGATGCTGAACTGTGGCTGGTTTTTGTTGTGGTCCAACAGCAAAACGCTAAAGTCGTAATCACGAACGTATGAAGAGAAGTTATTGCCCACAATGCCTTCGATGCGCTCGTTAGTGTTGTGATCAACAATGTTAGTTTTGAGCACTTCAATCGATGGGAATGCTTCTCCACTACCTTGGATATCCATATCAACAGAGATGATTTCAAGTTCAACTGAGTAGCGGTCACCTTGCGCGTTATCCCAATATGCCAACGCATTAAAACGATTATCGATCATTCGGAGCGCATTGCGCAGATTCTCTCGGCGGTAGTTTCCGCGAGCCAGATTAGCAAAGTTGGTAGTGATTCGCGTGTTGTCTGATGGTTGGTAATTCTCATCAAAGCGAATGCTTTTGATAGCAAATGTGAAATCGTTATTCATCGTGAGTTGGTATCCTATTTCCTTAGATAAAGCAGACTTTTCCTAACTCTGTGCATGGGGACATTTTTTGTTTTTTGGTTTTCCCAATCGTTAGGTTGCACAGCACTTACGACGAACGGTTCGTACAAAAAACGACCGTCGCAGTGCCTAACACCAGAGCAGTCCTTTTTTTATACTTGCTTCACGAGTTGAGTAATATTGGTATTGTTTCACATTGAACATGAAGGAAATTCATAGTGGCAGTTCCAACCCTGAGAGAGCTATCGTAGATACTGTTTTTCATTGACACCAATACACGTAACTTGGCGAGCATATTGCCAATATGTGTAATTAAGAAACGGATAAGAGATTAGCAGTACATAAACCAGTTTAAGCCGAGAAAACGCATTGTATGAACAAGGCACCAACTGGAATATAGGACAGCGTAACTTAAATAGCACTTTTCACACTCCATCGTTTATTCAAGCATTCGTTTAATTAGAAGTACGTTACATTTTATATTCTCGAAACATGATTATTTAATAATCTTATTTATTTCTTTTTCTATCTTTACCATCTTAAACGTAAAGTTTAATTTCCTGCTGTAAAAGCACATATAACTTCATACACGAACATGGCAACTTCATTGACGGACTTTATCACCAAACTATTACATTAAGCTCTAAAAAATAATAACAAAAAACACAAACCACTGTTTTAATTTGAATTAAACCCATAAACCCGAGATAACCACATAACGATACTTTACTTAATTTGGTATAACAAAAACCCTAAAAATAACATGGCTAACATTTATAAAATTCACTTTTATCAATAGAAAATCTCAACACAACAT
>NZ_WXWS01000393.1:0-15493 GCF_009904715.1 Vibrio sp. V42_P2S4T144
CTTTAAATATATTGTTGGTTAACAAGTTGGCAACATGCAAAGAAAAAGGAATGCAATCATGGAAAGAGACTGCATGGAATTTGATGTTCTGATTGTAGGCGCTGGTCCCGCAGGTTTGTCTGCGGCATGCCGAATCAAACAATTAGCAGCAGAAAAAAAACAAGACCTCTCTGTTTGCGTGGTAGAAAAAGGTTCTGAAGTTGGAGCGCATATTTTATCGGGCGCGGTGTTTGAAACGCGAAGTTTGGATGAGCTTTTTCCCGACTGGAAAGAGAAAGGCGCTCCGCTCAATACCAAAGTAAACCAAGATAAAACCTACTATCTAGGCAATGACATCAATGGTCATGAACTGCCTTCTTGGGCGGTGCCGAATACGTTACATAACAAAGGTAATTACATCATAAGTTTGGGCAGTCTATGCCGATGGATGGCGTTGCAGGCTGAGAACTTGGGGGTGGAGATCTACCCAGGTTTTACCGCCAGTCAAGCGGTCATCGATGAAGATAGTCGTGTTTGTGGCGTGATCACGGGCGATATGGGGTTAGACAAAAATGGTGAACAAAAAGGAAATTTCGAACCTGGTATTGAACTGCGAGCGAAGTTTACCTTATTTGCTGAAGGCGCACGGGGGCATATCGGTAAGCAGTTGATTAACAGATTTAATCTTGCTGAAGAGAAAACTTCTCAACATTACGCTATCGGTTTTAAAGAGCTGTGGGAAATCCCATCAGAGCAGCATCAGCAAGGTTTAGTAGTGCACGGATTAGGCTGGCCGTTATCAAACGAAGCCACAGGTGGCAGTTATCTCTACCATTTAGAGGGAAACCAAGTTGCCGTCGGGTTGATTGTTGACTTGAATTATAAGAATCCGCACTTGAGTCCATTTGATGAGTTTCAACGTTTTAAACACCACCCGTTGATTGAGCAATACCTCAAAAATGGGAAGCGTATTAGCTATGGCGCGAGAGCGATCACCAAGGGCGGCTTTCATTCGCTTCCCACGCAGCAGTTTGCTGGTGGCTTGTTAATTGGCTGTGATGCAGGAACACTTAACGGCGCTAAAATCAAAGGCACACACACCGCAATGAAATCTGGCATGCTTGCCGCTGAAGCAGTATGTGAAGCCCTTGAGAGTCAGTCAGTTACTGCTGATTATCAAAAGCATTTCAAACAGTCTTGGCTGTATGAAGAGCTTTATCAAGCACGTAACTTCTCAAGTGGAATCCACCGCTTTGGATCGTGGCTGGGCGGTGGTTTAGCGCTGCTGGAACATAACGTATTAAAAGGTAAAGCTAAGTGGCATATCCGCTGTGATAAGCCTGATCATCAGTCTCTGTTATTGGCGGAAAACAGCAATGAAATTGTCTATCCGAAGCCTGATGGCGTGTTAAGTTTCGATCGCCTCTCTTCCGTTTATCTATCCAATATCTTCCATGAGGAAGATCAACCATGCCACTTACGACTGGAGAACCAGCGGATCCCTATTGAGCAGAACCTTGAATTATATGCAGAGCCAGCACAGCGCTATTGTCCGGCTGGCGTGTATGAAATCGTACAGGGGGAGCAGCAGCCAGAGCTGCAAATAAATGCGGCCAACTGTATCCACTGTAAGACCTGCGACATCAAAGATCCAAGTCAAAATATTACCTGGACTCCGCCAGAAGGTGGTGGTGGTCCGAACTATCCAAATATGTAAGCGTTTGAGAATAATTTTTATTAACAATTTATTTACTTAAAGTTTGCGTTAGTTCAAATCTTTCTCGATGAACTCGATTGCAACTTAATCTTTCAGGCACTATTCTGATTTTAAATTGACGTTTACGTAAACTGAATACAAAGTTGATGCATAGGTGTAAAAGCGGTTACCAGTATCAAAGTTAGGTTTGATCAAATAGTGCTCAATGGAACGCACTTAAAATAACGAAAGGGAGATCAACTATGGTATCGGAATCGCCTCTGTTGCAGGTAAACGATATTTCATTGGCTTTTGGTGGGGTGAAAGCTTTAACTGACGTGAGCTTCCATGTGAATGAAAAGGAAATTTTTTCAATCATTGGTCCAAACGGTGCAGGTAAAACCTCAATGCTCAATTGCATCTCTGGTCGATACACACCAAACAAAGGCTCTGTAATCTTCGCTGGAGATGATGTAACTAAACGTACACCAAGCCAACGAGCTGAGTTAGGGCTGGGAAGAACCTTCCAAAACTTAGCGCTCTTTTCTCATATGTCGGTACTGGACAACATCATGGTTGGCCGACACCACCTACTGAAAAATAACTTCGTCACGGGGCCACTCTATTGGTTCTCCAATGCGCAGAAAGAAGAGATGGCGCACCGCAAATATGTGGAAGACGTGATCGATTTTCTAGAAATCCAGCACATCCGAAAAGCGACTGCAGGCACGCTATCTTACGGCTTACGTAAGCGTGTAGAGCTTGCTCGTGCCATTGCCTTAAAACCTAAGTTACTGCTGCTTGATGAACCAATGGCAGGTATGAACTTGGAAGAAAAGGAAGACATGGCACGTTACATCATGGATCTGAATGAAGAATTAGATATCACGATCATCATGATTGAGCACGACATGGGCGTGGTCATGGACATCTCTAATCGCGTTTTGGTTTTGGATTTCGGTAAACACATTGCTACGGGTGAGCCTGAAGAAGTGATGGCCAACCCACATGTGAAACAAGCGTACTTAGGCGAAGAGTTACCGACATTAGAGGAGAGTGCATAATGGCACAGCAACATAATGATTGGGCAGATATAACCCGCTTAGATACCTTTCCAAAAGTGTTGCAACACAATGCCAAGAACTGGCCCGAACAAGTCGCAATGCGTGAAAAGGAGTTTGGTATATGGCGAGAGTTCACTTGGAAGGATTATGAAAACCGCGTCAAGTGGATGGCACTGGCACTACGAGATTTGGGTATTGGTGAGCAAGATGTCGTTGGTTTGCTAGGTGATAACCGCCCTGAATGGGTATGGGGCGAGTTAGCGGCACATGCGATCAAAGGTTTCTCGCTGGGCATCTATCAAGATTCTATGCACGAAGAGGTGGCGTACCTTATCAACTATGCAAAAGCAAAAGTCGTGATTGCCGAAGATGAAGAGCAATGCGACAAGCTGCTTGAGCTTGGTGATGAAATTCCTAGCGTTGAATACATTATTTACTGCGATCCTCGTGGAATGCGTAAATACGATGATCCAAGATTAATTGATGTTGAACAGGTCTACAAAAAAGGTCAGCTGATTGATAAAGCGGACCCAGACAAATATCTCAATATGGTTGTTGAAACCAAAGGCAGCGATCTTTCAATTCTTTGTACTACGTCGGGTACGACTTCTAAACCAAAATTGGCTCAGCTACACAGTGGCACGTTCTTGGATCACTGTGCGGCTTACTTGCGTGCAGACCCTCGTTCCCCAGGCGACAACTATGTTTCTGTTCTGCCTTTGCCTTGGATTATGGAGCAGGTTTACGTGGTTGGTCAGGCGTTGATTTCTCGTCAAATCGTTAACTTTGTGGAAGAACAAGAAACCATGATGTCCGACTTGCGTGAAATCGGTCCAAACTTTGTGCTGTTAGCGCCACGTGTGTGGGAAAACATTGTGGCAGACGTGTCTGCACGAATGATGGATTCGACACCGTTTAAGCAAAAGATGTACAAACTGGGCATGAGCTTAGCCAACAAAGCGCTGGAGCAGGGCAAACGCTCTAAGTTGGCTGAATGGATTCTTCTGCGTGCTCTGCGTGACCGTTTAGGGTTTTCGAACCTGACATCTGCGGCAACCGGCGGTGCGGCGATGGGACCGGATACTTTCCGTTACCTACAAGCTATTGGTGTGCCACTTAAGCAGCTTTATGGTCAGACCGAAATGTGTGGCGCATACACCGTGCACCAAGCGGATGATGTGGATTACGATTCCGTTGGTGTTGCGTTTGATAATGCAGAAGTGAAAGTCATCAACCCGGACAGCAATGGCGTTGGTGAAATCATCGCGAAAAGTACAGGCATGTTTACTGGCTACTTAAACAACCAAGCAGCATATGATGAAGATGTTCAAGATGGTTGGATGCACACAGGCGATGCGGGCTATTTTAAAGATTCCGGTCACTTGGTGGTGATTGATCGTCTGAAAGATATGTCGGAAACCAGCCATGGCGACCGTTATTCGCCACAGTTTATCGAAAACAAACTCAAGTTCTCGCCGTTTATTGCAGAAGCCGTGGTGGTAGGTAAAGGTCGACCTTGGCTGTCTGCCATCATCTGTATTCGCTATGCGATCGTCGCGAAGTGGGCAGAGCAACGCGGCTTGGCATTTACCAACTACACCAACTTATCTGCTCAACCAGAAGTGTACCAAGCGATTCGTGAAGAAGTTCAAAAAGTGAACGAATCCCTACCGGATGCACAGAAGATCAGCAAATTCATTCTACTTTACAAAGAGCTGGATGCCGACGATGGAGAGCTAACTCGCACACGTAAAGTACGCCGTGGTGTGGTTGCAGAGAAATACGGAGACATCATCGAAACCATCTACAGCGACGATCCAAAAGTCGATGTCGATACGGTGATCACTTATCAAGATGGCACCAAAACACGCATTCAAACGTCGCTAGTTATTGAAACGCTTATTGAGCATGAGCCAACACTAGTGGATAGCGAACAACGGAGGATCGCATAGTGAATACGGATTTATTACTGCAACTCGTCATTAATGGCGTGATCGTTGGCATGTTGTATGGCGTTGTCGCCATGTGCTTTGTATTGATTTACAAATCGACCCAGGTGGTCAACTTTGCTCAGGGTGAGTTCTTGTTGATTGGCGCATGGGTATGTTGGGCGGCATTGGTACACCTACAGTTACCGTTTTTTATAGGCTTTTTACTCACGCTCGCGTTCATGATGATTTTTGGTATCGCCGTGCAAACCATTGTGCTCAGACCGTTGATTGGTGAACCGATTATCTCTGTGATCATGGTGACCATTGGTCTATCGATGTTTTTCCAAGCGCTGATGAAGTGGATATTCGGTGTCTCTGCTGTGTCGTACCCGCAAGTGTTCGAAACTAACGTGGTGAATATCGGAGGTTTGAATGTTGAGTTTGCTTACATTCTGAGCTTGATCTTCTCAATGCTCATCATGGGCGCGTTCTACTGGTTCTTCAAATTCAGCAAAATGGGTCTGGCAATGCGCGCAACGGCATTCAACCAGCAAGTAGCCCAGAGTCTTGGCATTTCCATCAAGAAAGTGTTCGCCATCAGTTGGGCCATTTCGGCAATGGTATCTGCAACAGCAGGGATTGTTATCGGTATCGTTAACGGCGTATCTGACGCGCTATCCATTATTGGTATCAAAGTTTTCCCAGCCGTTATTTTAGGTGGCTTAGACTCGGTAGTCGGCGCAATTGTCGGTGGTATTACCATCGGGGTGCTAGAAAACTTGGCTGAGTTTTTTGATAGCCAATACCTGCAAGTGGGTAACCTGTACAACATCGCACCATTCTATGTGCTGTTAATCATTCTTGCCTTCAAGCCATATGGCCTGTTTGGTACCAAAGATATTGAGCGTATTTAAGGAGAAATAACATGGCTCAACTTAGCATGCGCCCATGTGGGGATTTTCGAACCACATACAAAAGCGATACGCCAATTTTTGAAACCAAAACCATCAGAAGCCTTGCGATTGCAGGTGTCATCGCCATGCTGGCAGCACCGCTGGTCTTGGATATTTACTTCCTAAACCTGTTTATTCAGATTGCATACCTCGGTATCGCGGCATTGGGCTTAAACATTTTGGTTGGTTTTACCGGACAAATCTCGCTAGGTCACGGTGCGTTCTTTGGCTTTGGCGCCTTTGCATCGGCTTGGCTAAATAACCAGTTTAACATTCCAGTCGTGTTTGCGATTCCGCTCGCGGGTTACTTAACCATGATTGTGGGGATGCTGTTTGGTCTGCCAGCTGCTCGAATTAAAGGTTTATACCTAGCTATCGCAACGTTGGCGGCGCAGTTTATTCTAGAGGACTTCTTTGCTCGCGCAGATTGGTTCAGTGGCGGCTCATACGGTGCTAGCGCGAACCCAATTAATTTGTTTGGCTTTGAGTTTACGACTGACGAAAGCTTCTTCTACATCGCTCTGTTTGCGCTGATCTTCATGTATATGTGGGCATCAAACTTAATCCGTTCTCGTGACGGTCGCGCGTTTGTCTCAGTACGAGATCACTATCTATCAGCAGAGATCATGGGCATCAACCTAACCAAGTATCGTCTGCTCTCATTTGGAGTGTGTGCATTCTATGCAGGCATCGGGGGGGCACTCTACGGACATTATCTAGGGTTTGTATCAGCAGAAGGCTTCACCATCATGATGTCTATCCAGTTCTTGGCAATGATCATCATTGGTGGCTTGGGTTCAGTCAAAGGCACATTGATGGGGACGATATTTATCGTATTGCTGCCTGAAGTTTTGGAGTTTGGCGTAACGGGGCTTTCAGCGTTTGGTGATACCACCGCTTTCACTGATGGTCTGGCTTACTTCAAAGAGATGGCGATTGGTTTAGTCATCATGTTGTTCCTTATTTTCGAACCTCAAGGATTATCGCATCGCTGGCAACAGATTCGAGCATATTGGAAACACTATCCGTTCTCATATTAACGTGGAATTAAGTGGAATATACCTCAATAACAAGGACAACGAGTTATGAACAAAGGACATTTAGCGACAACGTTGGTGCTGTCATCTGCACTGTTTACTACCGCAACTTGGGCAAAAGATTCTGTGTTTGTCGGGCAATTAGTCGACTTTTCTGGACCAACTGCCTATGTGAGCAAGCCTTATGGTTCTGGCGTGCGAGACGCATTGCGTTGGATTAACCAAAACGGTGGCATTAACGGTACCGAGCTCGAATTTGAAACAGTAGACATGGCGTACAAAGTACCAGTGGCGATTTCTAACTATAAACGTTGGGTTGCGCGTAAAGACATGGTTGCGCTGCAAGGTTGGGGTACGGCGGATACCGAAGCGCTTATTTCGTTTGTTACCAAAGACAAAGTGCCGGTGTTCTCTGCTTCTTACTCTGGTCACTTAACTGACCCAACTGGCAAAAACCCAAAAACCGCGAAACCAGCGCCTTATAATTTCTTTTATGGTGCGTCGTACTCAGATGCGTGCCGTGCGCTAGTTAAGTGGGCGAAAGAAGATTGGGAATCTAAGGGCAATCAAGGTGCGCCGAAATTTACGCACATTGGCGATAACCATCCATTCCCGAATGCGCCAAAAGAAGCGTGTGCAGAGTACGCCAAAGAGCTTGGTTTTGATGTGCAAAACCCAGTCGTTGTGTCACTAAAACCAGGGGACTTTAAAGCGCAATGTTTGTCGCTGAAAGAGTCAGGCACCAACTACGGTTACATTGCCAATATCGGTAGCTCGGTTATCTCACTAGTGAAGTCTTGTAACACGGTTGGGACAGAGTTCCAGTACATGGCAAACATTTGGGGCGGCGACAAGCCAGTGCTTGAAGCAGCAGGCGATGGCCTTAAAGATTACGTTTTCCCAGGTATGACGGCGTTTTGGGGAGACGATAACGAAGGCATGAAGCTGGTTCGTGAGATTTCTAAGCAGTCTGAATCAGAGCCGGGCGAATTCAGAACTCACCATTACATTCGCGGTATTTGTTCTGCGTTCTATATGAAAGAAGCAATGGAGTGGGCGAAAGACAACGGTGGTATCACAGGTGAAAACATCAAGAAGGGCATGTATGTCCATGACAACTGGGTACCACAAGGCTTAGAAGGTGTTTGTGTCCCTGCGAACTGGAAACCGGAAGATCACCGAGGCACAACAACCGTGAACGTCTTTATGGGCAACAACGATGGCGGTGCAGTTGATATTAAGAAAGTATCTCAGGTGACATTGTCACGTCGTGACGATTGGCTAGGTTACTAATCTACGACTTATTAATAACAAAGCTTACTGAAAATAAGGATGGGTGAGAGAACACTCTCACCCTAGCAAGGAGTAGCTTGATGGCTGAATTAGCAACGAATATCGAACCGGCAGAAATACTGCTTTCAGTGAACAACATTGAAGTCGTCTACGACGAAGTAATACTAGTACTTCGCGGTGTGAGTTTAGAAGTTCCAAAAGGGCAGATTGTGACCTTACTGGGCGCCAACGGTGCGGGTAAATCCACAACGTTGAAAGCCATTTCTGGTCTATTGAAAACCGAAGATGGTGAAGTAACGCGCGGCGAAATCAACTTCATGGGCGAGCGTATAGACAACAAAAGCCCGGAAGAGATCGTCCGTTCGGGCATCTTCCAAGTTATGGAAGGGCGCCGAATTGTTGAAGATATGACGGTAATAGAAAATCTTCGCTTAGGCGCTTATACACGCACTGACAACGAAGTTGAACAAGACATCGAAATGGTGTTTGACTATTTCCCGCGACTCAAAGAGCGCACTGGCCTGGCGGGCTATTTGTCTGGCGGTGAGCAACAAATGTTAGCGATTGGCCGAGCGTTAATGGCTCGACCGAAGATGATTTTGTTGGACGAACCGTCTATGGGGCTTTCTCCACTGCTAGTTAAAGAAGTATTCAGCATTATTAACAAGATCAACAAAGAGCAAGGTATTACCATGCTTTTGGTTGAACAGAATGCCAACTTCGCTCTTCAAGCGGCCGATTACGGTTACATCATGGAATCAGGCAAAATCGTACTAGATGGCAGCAAGCACGAATTGCTAAACAATGAAGACGTAAAAGAATTCTACCTTGGCGGCGGCGATGAAGATCGCAAGAGCTTTAAGAATCTGAAATCTTACAAACGTCGTAAGCGTTGGTTGTAAGGAGCAAGGATGAACGAACTATTTGATGCGAAAGAATCGTTGTCTCTACAGGCGCGAGAAGAGTCGTTGTTTCAACGTCTGCCAACGTTGATTGAAAATTCGAAAGTCAATAGCGAACATTACGCGGCGCATTTTTCTGGGTTAGAGCCTACATTGGCAAACAATCGTGAAGGGCTTGCTAAGTTCCCGATTACACGTAAGTTCAATGTACCTAATCAGCAGCAACTTAAACCGCCGTTTGGTGGCTTAAATAGCGTTGCCATTGGTCAAATGGCGCGTGTTTTTCAGTCTCCTGGGCCTTTATATGAGGCTCAAACGGATGAGGCCGATTTCTGGCGTATGGGGCGTGCGTTTCACGCAGCTGGGTTCTGTGCGGGTGATTTAGTGCATAACACGCTCTCTTACCATTTCTCTCCTGGCGGATTTATTATGGATGGTGGCGCAAGGGCTTGTGGCTGTGCGGTATTTCCGGCTGGAGTAGGCAATACCGAAGCGCAAATAGAGGCAATTAAACAGCTTCAACCTAATGGTTACACTGGCACACCTTCGTATTTGCTGACGTTGCTACAAAAGTACCAAGAGAAATACGATGAGCTGCCTAGCTTTGAGAAAGCTCTGGTCTCTGGTGAAGCGGTTACAGCAGACATGCAACAGATGTTTGAGGACAAAGGCATTGCAGTCTTTCAAGCCTACGCAAGTGCAGAGCTTGGTTTGATTGCTTATCAAGTGTCTGGTGAACAAGGATTAGTGATTGCCGAAGATATTATTGTTGAAATCGTTGATCCTGATGGTGTTCCTGTACAACCGGGAGAAGTCGGTGAAGTTGTTGTAACGTCGCTCGATGAGAAGTTCCCGCTGATTCGCTACGCAACGGGAGATTTATCGGCATACCTAGAAATGGGCTCGGATTTGCTACGCACGAATGCACGAATTAAGGGCTGGATAGGACGAGCAGACTCCGCGGTGAAAGTAAAAGGGCTGTTTGTTTATCCGCATCAGATCCAAGAAGTCTGTCGTCGCCACGATATTAAAGGCTCCTTGAAAATTGAACGCGATGGCTTCAACGATGCCATTACTTTCTGTTGTCATGATGTGCATGTATCAGCAGAGGACATTCAAGCAACACTCCAGTCTGTCACTAAACTGAAAGGCAATGTCCAGTTTGTACCGAACCAAGCGGAGCAGCCGTTAATCAATGATCTTCGCAGTTAACTCATTGGTGGCATAAGTGCAGTAGAAAGTGGTTGTCATAAAAAACTAACAACGTCAGACAAAAGGCTAGAAAAGGGATACCACATTGCGCTGCGTATCCCTTTATTTTTTACTACCGCAATCAGGGAGCGGGTAAATGAAACAGGCACCAATGATTAACACACAATTCTGGGATGATTTGTTTATCCGAGGCACTATGCCTTGGGATGCCCAATCGACACCTCAAGAACTCAAGGACTATCTCGACAATTCACTTCATGTAGGCCAGTCAGTGTTTATTCCTGGGTGTGGTGCCGCTTATGAACTGAGCACTTTTATTCAATATGGGCATGACGTGATCGCGATGGATTACAGCCAAGAAGCGGTAAAAATGGCGCAATCAGCGTTAGGTAACTACAAAGATAAAGTCGTATTGGGTGATGTATTTAATGCCGATTTTTCTCACTCGTTTGATGTCATTTACGAGCGGGCCTTTCTCGCAGCACTACCGAGAGACATGTGGTCAGAATACTTTTCGACGGTGGATAAATTATTGCCAAGCGGAGGTTTTCTAATTGGTTTTTTCGTCATTGATGATAATTACCTATCACGCTTCCCTCCATTTTGTTTGAGAAGTGGGGAACTGGCATCTTTTCTAGAGCCCACGTTTGAACTTGTGGAATCCTCAGTGGTGGCAAACAGTGTTGAGGTTTTTAAAGGCAGAGAGCAATGGATGGTGTGGCAGAAACGTTAGTCGTCACTGAGACTTCTTTAGAAAGTATTCGCGGAAACTGTCTGGTTCTTTGTGAATCGCTGATACATAAGTCTTCACTCTATGCCTGATGGAATGCTCACATAGTTTGTCGGTTTGTGTGAAACATTAATTTCTCGTTGCTGGTTTAAGTTGTTGAGATATCTCTAACAGCGGTCGAGTGGTTGAGTTTACTACTGGCACGGGTTATGTGCTAAGAGCGTAAAGCGACAGATCAGCATCGATCCGAAAGGTAGTAGAACGTCTCTTACTGATCTGTCTATTTCATGCTTATACTATTTTAGGTTGACCATCTGATGCGGTGGCGCCGCCGTCTACAGGTAGGTTTACGCCATTAATGAAAGATGCGTCATCACTTGCCAAGAAAGTCACGACAGACGCAATTTCTTCAGGTTCGGCTGCTCGGCCAAGCGCAATGCGCTCATTGAATTTATCGCGGATGTCCTGCTGCCAGCCGTTCGTCATGTTGGTTTTTACTAAGCTTGGGCATACTGCGTTAATTCTTACCCCATCCGCACCATGGTCCAATGCCATCGCTCGGGTAAGGTTCACCACTGCGCCTTTACTCGCGCAATAGAATGCGGCACCCCAGTCACCACCCAAACCGGAAACGGACGCGGTATTTACCATACAACCTTTCGTTTTTAAGAGTTCAGGCAAAGCAAACTTCGCGCAATAAACAACACCATCAATGTTTACACCAGAGATCTTCTTCCAGTCTTCCAAACTACCTTCAATCACGGAACCTGGGACATGTACGCCAGCATTGTTTACTAAAATATCCAGTTTACCGAAACGGGTAACAACATCAGAAATCAGTGCTGCGACTTTGTCTGGATCAGAAACATCAATGGAATGTGCCGACACACGCTGTTTATCAAAGCCCTCAACGGCGTTTGCCAACTGCTCTTCATTCCAATCGGCAAGAGCGACGTTTGCGCCTTCTTCATACAAACGTTTTGCGATGGCCAAACCAATACCATTGGCAGAACCAGTGACGAGTGCGACTTTATTTTTTAATCCTCTCATGCGATTTCTCCTTCGAAACTTACAAAAACGGGATCTTGATTTTTCTCTGTGCGCGGCAACATCAGTTTGTCGTTGTCGCTGTAATCTACGGGGATAGCCACCACTGCTGGTCCTTCAACGTCCATGGCTTTATTCAATGTCGGTAGCAATTCGTGTTGACTAGTCACTGCGAAGCCTTTCGCGCCAAATGATTCGGCGTAGGCCTTGAAATCAATTGGTCCAAATTTCACACCAGAGCAGCGCTGATATTTGTTGATCTCTTGCATTTCTACCATGTTGTAGGCGTTATCAACCCACACAATATGGACGATATTGCAGTTCAGTCTAACCGCGGTTTCCAACTCCATGCTCGATTGCATAAAACCGCCGTCTCCCGATATCGATACCACTTTGCTACCAGGTTTTAGTAGGCTGGCACCAATGGCCCATGGTAGTGCAACGCCCATTGTTTGTTGGCCGTTAGACACCAGCATTTGGCGAGCTCGAAAACAGCTTAAGTAACGAGCGATCCAGATGTGGAAGCTCCCCATATCAAGGCATAGCGTGGTATCTGGTGTGATTATAGATTGCATGGCTTTAATCAGTGCCAGTGGATGAAATCCTTGCTTGTGATAGACATTGGGATAGGTTTTGATCACTTGCCGTTGCAGTGCTACCTCTTCCAGTACTGAAAGTGCCGTTGGGGAAAGGCGAGCATATTCAGAGATATAGCTGCCCATTTTGTCTAATGACTGCGCAATGTTTCCGACGATTTCAACACAAGGTTGATAATTAAGTTGGTATTCTGCTGGTTCAATATCGAGGTGAATCACTGGGTTGCGGTGGCTGTTCCAAAGCTCAGGGTCATACTCTATTGGGCTAAAGCCGATGGTGAGAATTAAATCGGCGTCCCGCAGTAAAACATCACCAGGTTGGTTATTAAATAAACCGACACGCCCAGCAAAGTGGTGATAGTAATTGATGTCTACCGTGCCGGCGGCCTGGTAAGTGCCGACAACAGGTAGCTGCGTATTTTGAAGAAACCGAGCGATAGCAGCAGCGTTTTGACTGCAGCTCGCGTGAAGGCCAAGTAAAACCACACAGCGCTTTGCTTTACTGATTCGACTGACCGCTTCTTCGATTGCTGCGATGTCTGCGCAACCAGGCTGTGTGTAAGGCGAGGGGACAATAATGTCCGTTTGGGTTTGCTCGGATAAAACATCTTGGGGGAGACTCAAAAAGCAAGCCCCAGGACGACCTGACTCTGCGATACGAAATGCGTTCGCCATGATCTCGCTTGCGGCGTCCACATGCTGCACTTCAGCACTGAACTTAGTTATAGAGCGAAAAATACTGACGGTATCCATGCTCTGGTGTGTTTGTTTTTGCTGGTCAGTTCGTTTCACCGCACCACCGATAGCAATCAGCGGATCGCCTTCGGAGTTTGCTGTTGCCACCCCCGTAACTAGATTTCCACAGCCAGGGCCTGACGTAACCATGGTGACGCCTGCTTTGCCGGTTAGTCTTCCCATAACGCCCGCCATAAATGCGCCGTTAGCTTCGTGGCGTACCGGAATCATTTGGATGTTAGTGTCTTCAATCGCATCGAACAGTCGATCGATTTTTGCACCGGGAATACCGAAAATGTACTTAATGCCGAGAGACTCTAGCTGTTGAGCGATCAACTGAGCTCCATTTTTATTTGAAGGTTTGGATTGCATTTGTTGTCCTTATTATTTGCCTGACTTTGTTACTTTTCCGCCTTTTCTATGGCGGTATTTATATCTTCCGGAGCCAAATTGGCGTTGAGGAAGTCTGTCGATACTGGGGTATCAATCACTAGCCGCGAGACTTTGCCAATCTGGAGGAACCCTGACGAAATGCTGTAATCCTGAATATGACCACCTCCTTGGCGGTCATCGGTAATAAAGTGTTCGTGATAGCCGGGCACATTGATGCCAGTCGTATATTTAGGACTGCGAAAGCCGGCGACCACACCTTGCTTATGCGTGAAGCGGAACGTTGGTTGTTCTTTGACCACTTCAAGCATTGGCCGATAAGGGCGTGTTTGTTTAGGTACGGTACGAGTACGAACTGAATCGAAAACGCCATCAATGCGCACTGCGCAAAATAGGTTATCGCTTGGAACCATGTCGTCTATGAGGCTATGGACTTCATGACGTGACATGCGCGATGTCAGTGGCAGCTCGATATCAGGCTTAAAAAAAGTCATGACAGCAAAGGGCGTTTTTTGCGCCAGGTCTGCCGGGTTTGCGGAGCCATCCGACTTGAGTTGAAAAACTTCCTTATCAAACGCAATCAACTCACCGTCCAATTCATTGAACGTACCTAAACCAAAATCCCCATGTTTCAGCAGTTCTTCTATGGTTGTTGAGCCTTCGTAAACACCAGCGATCAAAGCACTCATTAACGAAGTCTGATAAATCTCACCATCTCCGGTAACGTGATGGTATTCAGAAAATTCTTTCGCTACTTCAAGCGAACAAGCACATAGAGGGTTATAAAATCCACGCATGAGTAAGACCAGTTATGCAATGAAGAGTATATTTAGATTGACTTCTACACGGTGCTAAATCCAATATAAAAAAGATTTATTTTGATATGGAAAATATATGGAATTTCGCTACCTGAAGTATTTTGTCGCGGTCGCCGAGACTCGTCACTTTACCCGAGCAGCTGAACAGTTAGGGATTGCGCAACCTCCTTTGAGTCAACAAATCAAAAAGCTAGAGCACGAGCTTGGCGTGGACTTATTTAAGCGCTTGTCTAGAGGAGTAGAACTGACCCATGCAGGGCAAGTCTTTTATACGGATGCGGTAAATATTCTTGCTGATGTGGAACGCGCTAAAGCAAAAGCCCGACAGATTGCCCGTGGTGAAAATACGCAGGTTAAAATTGGGTTCGCGACGTCAACATCAACCTGCATTAAGGTATTGGAGAGGATTGGGCGTATTCAAGAGAATGGGGTTCATTTACAGACGGCGGAACTGTCAATGCCAGAGCTTGCCACTCAGTTAAAAAGCAAACAACTTGATCTCGCAATCATGCGGCTACCCTGTTACGCCAGTGAGCCTTTTGAGCATAAGGTGTTGTTTAACGACCCGTTTGTCGCAGTGATTCCGGCGGGCCACGAACTGGCAAAATATCCCTGTATCCAGATGAAACAGTTGAGAGGCCATAAAATTTTACTGTTTCCACGAGAGACTGGACCCGCATTGTTTGATGGCATGAGCACACTTTTTGCCGACGCAGGAGTAAGGCTCGAACCACAGTTCGCAGCACCGCAACTTCGTACGACGATTGCCATGGCGCAGGCCGGGTTAGGTATCGCTCTCGTACCGCGCTCACTGGCTGAACATCTCGATGATTCCGCGACAGTCGCCGAGATTGATGATATCCCTCTCACTAGTCGTGTTGTTGTTGCTTGGGAGGCATCTAATCTCAATAAACAAGCGTTAAAAGTAGCCATGCACATCGGTCATGTAGAGGCTCTGCTTTAGGCCAAATCATTAGCTCAACACCGCTTGATAAAAAGGCTTCGTTTTATAAACGTTTTTGTTCTTTGGTGATCCAAATACGATATACACTTAATAAGTTGTATCATATTTACATTGTGATTTGTTTCACGTTAGAGCTGTTTAAATAG